>JAFXKQ010000175.1 GCA_017531625.1 Clostridia bacterium
GAGACCTTGTAAGTCCTTTCTTCTCGAAAGGCTGTGGCCTATGAAGCAGGAAGGGCGAAATTTCTTCGCCCGTAACAAGTATTTATTTAGCACTTCGGCAATCGCAAACTATAAACGAGGCTACTTTCCTCCAGTATAGATGGAGCTAAGCCTAAAAAACGTGTCAAGAAAAGTATAGCTCCTGACCGCAAAAGGGAAGGCGGAGGCACACCGCCTAAAAGTTAGAATTAAATATGAAGTGTCTCAAACTTGCATACGGAAAAATGAGAGCAAAATGAAATTAAAAGGAGTAAGGGGCAATGATAACAATCCTTGCAGAAAAGCCTGATGTCGGGAATAAGATAGCCGCAGCATTGGATGGTATTACTTTATCCGGCGGAAAGAAGGTTGACTTCAAAACCTTACGAAACAACAAAAGCGTAGAAAAGACGGTAAAAGCACAACAAGCGAAGGACGGTTTTTTGAAGATACGGTACATGGGCCAAGACTGTTATGTTACGTGGGCCTACGGTCACTTAGGGTCTCTCAAACAAGCCGTTGATTATAATTCGGCATACAAGCATTGGGCGAGTATTCCGATGCCATTCATCCCTGCGAGATACGAGCTCACTGTAAAAAGCTCTCCTGACAAGGCTTGGAACGATAAGATCCAAAAACAGTTTATGCTCGTCAAAAAGTTGTTCAATCAATCCGACCTTATAATCAACGCAACGGACTTTGACCGTGAAGGTGAAGTGATATTTGCGTATATTTACGAATTAGCAAGATGTACTAAACCCGTCAAGCGAGCCTGTTTTTCGTCTCAGACTGAGGAAGGAATCAAAGAGGGCTTCGGCAAAAACGCAAAAACAAGTTCCGAAGTGAAGCCTATCGAAATTGCAGGCAGGATGCGCAGTATCGCCGACTGGGTAGTTGGCGCCAATCTTACGGTTGCTATGACACTTAAAAATAGAGGGCAGGGCGTATTTAGTGTTGGTAGAGTACAAACCCCTACACTCGCCATCATCGTTAAACGAGAAAAAGAAATAGCCGCGTTTAGCAGTAAACCGTACTATGTTTTACAGGCAACGTTCAAAACCGATAAAGGTGAGGAGTTCAAAGCGGAATTAAGTGGTGACCGCATCGAAAACAGAGCGGATGCAGAAAGCACTTTGCTCTGCGTTGATGGAGCACCCGGCACGGTCGTTGAGTTTACGGGAAAGAAAGTAAAGAAAGAAGTCCCACAATTATTTAGCCTCAGTGCTTTGCAAATGGAATGCAGTTCCGAACTGTCCTTGACAGCCGACCAGGTGCTTGAGATTGCTCAGAAACTTTACGATGAAGGCTACACGACTTATCCTCGCACCAATTCTCGTTTCTTAACAGAGGATATGGTTCCCGTCATAGACGAGCTTCTTGAAAAACTTAAGGCGGTACCTGATTACTCACCGCTGATCGAAGGGCGGCCGAAGACATATAATAAGCCTAATTACTTCGACGACAAAAAGGTTGAATCACACTTTGCTATAATTCCTACAGGTAACATCCCAACCGGTTTGACAGAAAAACAACAAAGTGTATACGACCTTATATGTCGCTCTGTGATTATGATGCTTTACAGAGAAGCAACGCTTGAACAGACTCAAGCTCTGATAGAAGCGGAAGGTCTTATTTTCAAAGCCAAAGGCAACGTTGTTGCTGATAAAGGTTGGATGGCTGTAAGCAAACCCAAGAAAAAAGACGAGCTTCTGCCTCGTCTCTCTGTTGGTGAAGTTGTTGAAGGCACTTACGAAATTCTCGACAAGAAAACGAAACCGCCTAAGCGTTACACTGACGGCACTCTTATAGCAAAGATGTTGGCAGCAGGCAAAGACCTTGACGATGCTGCTTTAGCAAAAATACTTTCTGATCCCAAGACCGGCGGTATCGGTACCGAGGCAACCAGGGCGGCAATAATCAAGACATTGGTTGACCGAGGATACATAACAAGAGACAAAAAAGCAATTATCGCTACCGAAAAAGGCATAAGCCTTATAGACAAGCTCCCGTTGGAGCAGATCAAATCTGCTGAAATGACAGCGAAATGGGAGCAGAGGTTAAACGATATAGCTCGAAGCAAAGAGGACGCTACTCGTTTTCGCACTGATATCGAGGCGGCCGTTAAAGAATGGGTCTCAGAGATCGCTGACAAAGTAGAGCTGACAACGCATTCCACCGGCACATTGGCAGCTATGTGCCCGCTTTGCGGTTCTCCCATACGCGCTTGCTCGTGGGGCTACGGCTGTTCCGGTTATAAAGACGGTTGTAAGTTTACTGTTGGTAAGATATGTGGTCGAAAGATAAAAGAAAACGAGTTAATGCAACTTCTTAATGAAGGTGAGACAAAAGAATTGAAGGGGTTTAAGAGCAAAGCAGGAAAATCGTTTTCTGCAAAGCTTAAGATAGAGGCAGGGAAAATAACCTTTATGTTTTCTTCGCCACTGCAAACACCAAACGAAAACAAAAAGACCCCGACACTTAATCAGGTTTAAATATTATTTTGCTCGCAGGAGCAAAATTGGTAGGGTGGGTTACACCCGAACCTACACGCCTGCAGAGATCTTGTAAGTCCTTTCGTCCTCGAAAGGCGGCGGTCGCTGAAGCAGGAAGGACAATTTTTCTTTGTCTGTAACAATTATGAGTTGAAAAGTTGAAAGAGATAGACGAAAAGTAAAGGACAGAATTTTTATGGGAATGAAAGCATTTAAGTACAGGTTGTACCCGACAAAAGCGCAGGAGGCGGCGTTTAACGGTTTGTTTGGCGCAGTGCGTTTTGTCTTTAACTATTATCACACGATGAGGTCTAACCTTTACGTCAAGAAAGAAGACCTAACAATGAGTATCCCGGAAGAATACGAATTGTATGACGAGGAGCGCAGCATATATCGACACAAAGAGGACCTTACACTATGGTATGCGCTACAAAACCACGACCTCTCTTACAACTTTATAAAAGTGAATGAGGACGGATCTCCTGCGGATTTTTCGCTTCCGAAAGAGGAAGAACCGCCTGCCGAGTTTATGTGGATAGAGGACAACGTGTACGCTGTGTTTACAGAGGAGCGAGACTTTGTTTGCTACGTTGAGCGAGCCAAAGATGAAAGCGGCTCTTTACTCTGGCGTATATGCCAAAAACCGCAGAAGTTAGATTTTTCGCAGTTTCATCTATCCAACCATTTTACGCAGTTGAAAAAGAGACCTTCTTTTTCGTGGTTGCGTAACTATCCTGATGTTCCTTTGCGAGTAGCGATCGAAAACTTGGATACAGCATATAAAAACTTTTTTGACCGTATCAAAAAAGGGATAAAGCCTTATGGATACCCTCGACGAAAGAAACGCAACAATTCGTTTGCTATCAAGTTTGAAAAAAACAGCAGATTGCTTGATGGCGACAAAGTGATATTACCGCGCTACGGCGCAGTTAAGTGTGTCCTCAGTCGTCCTCTGGAGGGGCGCCCCACACGAGCCACAATATCCAAAGAACCTTCCGGAGAATACTATATTTCTTTCGCTTGTACCGAGGTTGACATAGAGAAGTATCCGTCAACCGAAAAACAGATCGGATTAAGTTTCGGGATAAAGCATCTTGCCACTACGAGCGATGGTGTGACTTATGATAATCCGAAGTATTTAAGCAAACTCGATAAGAAACTGCGCCGTGCCGCAAGAAAGGCTTCGAGGTGCCAAAAAGGAAGCAACAACAGCAAAAAGGCATACAAAGCAAAAGCTCGAATAGAGGCTCGTGTTCGACATCAACGTGAAGACAGTATGCACAAGCTAACTACACAGCTTGTCAAAGAATGTGACACCATTTGCGTGTCGGGTATGAACGTAAAGCAACTTATGCAGGGTAGTAAAGCAGCCAGAGCGATAGCCGATGCATCCTGGGGCGAACTCAGGCGTCAGCTCGTGTATAAGGCTGGATGGCGCGGGAAACAGGTGATAGTCGTCGATAAAGAAATTCCGGTTAGACAAATATGCTCTAACTGCGGAGCCGTATGTCCGAGCGAACGAAAGAACAAAAAAGAAAAATGGGTATGTCCGCATTGCAATACGGAGCATACACGAGGAGTCAATACTGCTAAGAATATATTAACCCAGGGGTTAAAAAGCATCTCGGAGTCTTAGCATTTATATTTTGTTCCCAGGAGCAAAAACGGTAGGGTGGGTTACACCCGAACCTATACGCCTGTGGAAACCGTGTAAGTCCTTTCGTTCCCGAAAGGCTGTGGTCGCTGAAGCAGGAAGGGCGATTTTCGCCCAAAAACAATTAAATTAATTTGTGTGGTCAGGTCTCAAAAATATCACAAAAGCAAGCGTGTTCTGATTGAAAAAATATTTAAAGAGTAAAGTTTAAAAACGAAAGGAGAGCCACTTCTCCTATAAATCATAAATTACGGGGGCCGTGGCATTGATTTATGAAAACAATAGCATTTTTTAATGTAAAGGGCGGGGTCGGTAAAACGACGTCTGCCATAAACATTGCTTACGAGTTATCCTTGAGAGGATATCGCGTTCTTGTCGTTGATCTGGATGCTCAAAGCAATTTGAGTGACTTTTTTCAAAGATGTGGCAATACGGAGTACACAGTATGTGATTTGCTTTCTACAGCCGAAATCCCTCTTGATAAAATCGCTGTAAGAACAGAGTTTTCTAACATTGACATTATACCGGCTTATCTCACCCTCGGCCGCTCTGAAAAATTATTGATGTCCGATACGACCATCCCTCAGCAATTTAGACTGAAGCGACATTTGATGCAAATTGCTGATCGTTATGATTTTTGTATTCTCGACTGTTCTCCGAACGCTGAGAACCTTGTGAACATCAACGGTCTTGCGTGTGCAGATTTTGTATACGTACCTCTCAAGTGTGATAAATGGGCTATGTGTGGATTGTCCAACACGATACAGGTAATCAATGCAGTCAGTACATACAACGACAAACTAAGATTTGGCGGAACTTTTTTCGTTCAATGGGAGAGCCGCAACATTAACAGAAGCGTGTATGATATGCTTCAAGAGCAGTTTGGAGAAAAGCTCCTGCCGCAAACTATAAGAAAGAACAAACTTGCTGAAGAGTCTTCTTATCAGTACGTGCCTGTAAAAGTTCTTGACAAGAATTCAACAATTGCTCAAGATTATGCGGCTTTGACGGATGTTTTTCTGAAAATGTGGAGGTAAGATATGGATTTCAAAAACCTTGGATTAGGACTCTTCTCTGAAGCGTCATTAAAAGATGCTGTTGGCAATTACAAAGTGGAACACATTCATTTTGAAAAGATAAACCCAAACGACGAGCAGCACGGATATTCTTTAGAGAACATTGAAGAGCTTGCGGCGAACATTTCCAACGTTGGTCTTGAACAGCCTCTTGTGGTTGAAAAGATGGAAGACGGTACATACAGCATCCTTACAGGTCGCCGCCGCTACTATGCTATAAAGAGCATGATAGAAAGAGGGGACGACAAATACAAGCTCGTTCCCTGTATAGTAAAGGATCTTGCTGCTATAGATTTGCCGGTTTCTCAGGAGACCAAGAGAAAATACGCTATTGTTTCTACCAATATCGAGGCAAGAAAAAACACACCACAGGACGTTGCTTTGATGATAAAGCAAATGTCTGAGGTGTATGACGAACTCGAAGCTGCCGGGGTAAAGGTTGAAGGTGGTCGTCGCAAATTCCTCGCCGACAGACTTGCAATTTCGCCTGCCGAGGTAGGTCGCCACCAATATCTTGAAAAGAACGCTGACGAAGAAACGATGGAAGCCTTCGAACGTGGCGAGCTCACTGTGAAAGAAGCCGTCGCAAAGACACAAGAAAGAATCGGGAAAAAGGACGTTGCTCCTGCGAGCAAAAAATCGCCATCGCCCGTTCTTTCAAAAGAGAATTTCAGAAAAAGAATTAAGAAAATAGTTAAAGATGCAAGCGACGCCGTTTTTGATGCTGAAAATTTAGGTTTAAGCGAAGAAATTGGCAAAAGTGTAGCCGAGCTTGTAGAGCTCGCAAAAGCTGTATACGAGTCAATTTCTTGATTTCAAGCTACGGTAGGGTGGGTTACACCCGAACCTAAACGCCTGCGGAGACCTTGTAAGTCCTTTCGTTTTTGAAAGGCAGTAGTCGCAGAAGTAGGAAGGGCGATATTTCTTCGCCTATAACAATCATGGCGAAACGAAGCAAAGAGGCAAACTTCATTTCCCCTTATGCGCTTATCAAGACATGGTTGCTTGAAAAGTATGAAAGCAAAAGATGTCTTCGCGCAAACACAAAAATCAGCACCCAACAAAGATAGTTTGGGTGCTGCCATAACGGTAGGCGGTTAGCCTCGCTCCCCATCGGTCTGATGGCGGAAGGAGGTTGATGCTTATGGTTACATACGAGGAGCTTATTGCTTTTAGTATGCTCATCATAGCCATTGTAGGGCTTGCAAAAAGCTTTTACGATAAAAAATGACCGCCACTGGTTCCAAGCAGTGACGGTCGCCTACATGTGTAGGTAGTTACTACATTGGGGCTAACCGTCTATCGGTAGCACCCTTTCTATACATAGTATACCACAAATTAAACTTTTGTCAACAAAAAATATCTTTTAGGAGGAAAAATTAAATGACAAAAAACGAACTCGTAACAGCAATCGCAACCAAAACAAATCTACCTAAGAACATCACAGGCATATTTCTTGACGAAGCTCTGAATGTATTATCCGATACAATGGCTGCCGGCGAGAAAATTCAGATAGCGGGCTTCGGCACTTTTGAGGTCCGTCAAAGAAACGAAAGAACGGGGAAGAACCCTCGTAGCGGTGAGGTTGTAACGATCCCTGCATGTAAGGTCCCTTCGTTTAAGGCAGGAAAAATGCTGAAAGAAAAGGTTAATCAAGAGTAAGTATGGAAAGGAGCTGATGCATTTGCATCGGTTCTTTTCTTTTTTGCCAAAAGAATCACAACGGAGCGTTACAAGGCTTTTATTTTTTTTGCGATGAAAAATTTTTAAGCATAATAATAGTGAGGGGAAATCAAAACATTACCGATTAGGCGGTGTGAGTGTCTCGCTTTTGCTGTGGATCGTGTCACTTCCAAAAGACCGAAAAAACGAAGAATAATCTTTGTTTTTTTGTCTGTAACAATCTGTTGAGTTCGCTGTAGATATCTGTCACATTACCTTAAAACCTACGAATTAAAAGTGTATGGATTTCGACACAGGACAACATGGAAAAACAAAATCCCCCTTCGCAGGGTGCAAAACTCTAAAGGTACCCATAAAATCCACCCCCCTCGCAGGTGCAAAACCCTAAAGGTGAGAACAAAATCCACCCCCTTCGCAGGGTGCAAAACTCTAAAGGTACCCATAAAATCCACCCCCCTC
>JAFXKQ010000176.1 GCA_017531625.1 Clostridia bacterium
CTTCCGCTGACGATCTTCAGGGCAAGCTCGGCGTTGCTGAAAGCGGTTCCGCAGGCGAAGGCTACGCAGAGGGCTTTGAAGGCACTAACTTCAAGGGCTTCACCAAGCAGACTGACTGTCTCTTTGAGGTAAACGCAGGCACCGCTGATTTCGCAGTTCTCGACGAACAGCTTGCGAAGAGCTATGCAGGCAAAGGCGATTACGCTAATCTTACCATCGTTGATGCGCTGACCAGCGATCTTGAATACTACGCTATCGGCTTCGAAAAGGGCAGCGACCTCACAGCTAAGGTTAATGCAGAGCTCGAAAAGCTCGGAGCTGACGGTACCATTGCTTCCATCGGCGAGAAGTACGGTGTTGCTCACACGGTTATCACCGATTTTGCTGATCAGAAATAATTACTTAAATAATTAGTTGAGCGCAAAGCTGCCTTATCTCTTTCAGGGTAGGGCAGCTTTATCAAAATCTCGAATGTGTTTGGAGAATTTAAATGTCTTTTTTGGAAGTCACGTCGTTTCTGTTTGACGGATTTGTAATTTCGTTCCTCATTTTTGCGGTTACTTTACTGTTGGGGATTCCCCTCGGATTGCCTATCGCTTTTTGTTCTATGAGTCGTTTTAAGCCCGTTAAGATTGTTGCCAAGGTGGTGGTTTGGGTCGTTAGGGGGATTCCTCTGATGCTTCAAATCTTCATCATTTATTATGTGCCGGGTTTGCTGTTTGATTACCCTTTGTTCAGCAAGGTTGACAGGTTTGTTTTCCTTGAATGGGGGATTTCCGATGCGGGCAGAATTTTGGCAGTACTGATTGCTTTTGTTATCAATTATGCTTGCTATTTCTCCGAGATCTATCGCGGAGGAATTGAGAGCATTTCAAAAAGTCAATACGAAGCGGGTTATGTTCTGGGGCTTACTAAAAAGCAGATCTTCAGAAAGATCATTCTTTTACAGGTGGTCAAGAGAATTGTTCCCCCCATGTCAAACGAAATTATTACCCTCATAAAAGATACCGCCCTTGCAAACTGCATTATGGTATGCGAGATAATCAAGCAAGCAAAGGAGCTCGCTGCTACAAAGGCTTTGATTTGGCCTCTGTTTTATACAGGTGTGTTCTATTTGCTGTTTGTTGGCGTTTTGACCTTGCTTTTCGGCAGGATTGAGAAGAAACTTGACTATTTCAGGAGTTAGCTATGGCTGTATTAGAGGTTAATAACATTTTTAAGAGCTTTGGAAAGTACGAGGTGCTGAAGGGCATTAGCTTTTCCCTTGAGGAGGGAGAGGTACTCGCCATGATAGGCTCATCCGGAAGCGGAAAGACAACGCTTCTGCGCTGTCTTAATTTCCTTGAACGCCCCGACAAAGGCACTATTGCGGTAAATGAAAAATTGCTTTTTGACGGAGAGAGCGCCGAGAAAATGACCGAAGAACAGATCAGACAGAACAGACTGCATTTCGGACTCGTTTTTCAGAACTTTAACCTTTTTCCGCAGTACAGCGTGATTGAAAACATCTCTCTTGCCCCTAAGCTTTTACAGATCGGTACCGAGGAAGAGATTGAGCAAAAGGCCTTAGCTCTCATAGAAAGAGTTGGACTTTCGGATAAAAAGGATTATTACCCTTGGCAACTTTCCGGCGGTCAGCAGCAACGTGTGGCAATCGCACGTGCTTTGGCGTTGGGGCCTGATGTTCTTTGTTTTGACGAGCCGACTTCCGCCCTTGACCCCGAGCTTACGGGAGAGGTGCTTAAAGTAATCAAGGACTTGAAGACTGAAAACAGGACCATGGTGGTTGTTACTCATGAAATGGAATTTGCCCGGAATGTGGCGGACAAGATCATTTTTATGGCTAACGGCGTGATTGAAGAAATGGGACCACCTGAACAGATTTTCGAGCATCCCCAGTCCGAAAAGACCAAGGCGTTTTTGAGTAAATCCTTGGAAGAAATTTAACGTTAATAAGTATTAAGAGGCTGTCATAAGTTTTGTCTTATGGCAGCCTCTCTGTCATTTGAATTTGGTTTATTCTTTTATTGCTTTAAGCGCTTTCTTAGCGCAAAAAAATGCGGCTACGAGAAGAACGGCATCTTTGGGTATGTAGAAAAGCGATACCGTAATCACAGCGTTTATAAAGCTTACACCGCTGACAAAAGAAAAGTGAAAAGCTCCAAGTGAATGAAAAAGCAAGAGGCCTGCGGCACTGAGGAGAAGTCTTTTGGCACCGCTTTTGTTAACGGAAACAGCACAAAAGAAGCAAAGAATGAAAAATCCTATGATAAAACCGCCGCTTACGCCTGCGATGCAGGAGATGCCTCCTTTAAAACCGGCAAAAACGGGAATTCCCACAGCACCGAGAGCCACGTACACAGCCACCGACGTAAGGGAATTTTTTACGCCTGCAAAAAAGGAGCAAAACCCAATTGCAAAAACTTGAAAAGTTACAGGTACTCCTGACGGAAGGGGGAGAGCCAACTGCGAAACCGCAGCAGTCAACGCAGCAAAGAGGGCAACACGAAGTGCGTTTTTTAAGGCTGTGGTTTTAAGCTTCACCCTCTGCTCCTTCCTCTTTTAAACAAGGGACGATGCTCACGTCTCCCGAGAAAAGGTTTATTGTTTCGCCTGTGTAAAGTTTTACTTTCAAACGGCATTCGTCATCAATTTCAAGCGCTACAGCATTCGTTTCTGTTCCGCCGCGCAGTACTTTGATGGGTCTGCCGTTGAGAATCGAGCGTTTTTTGTATTCCGCCACAAAGTCGGGGACGCCTTGATTTTCCATTCCGTCGTACAGGGTAAAAAATCTCTTTATTATTTCGGCGGCAAGCTGTGTCTTTAACCCGCTCCTTTGATGGCTGAAAAGGGCACATGCGATGCTTTTGATTTCCTCAGGGAACCCTCCTTTCGGCTCGTAAACATTCAATCCAATACCGAGAATAGCGTGAGATAGGGTTTGGGTTTCTAAATCAACTGACGCCTCCGTTAAGATTCCGCAAAGCTTTTTATCCTCGACAAAGACATCGTTTACCCACTTTATTCCGCATTTTTTGTTGCTGATGCTTTCAGCAGATTCTGCCACAGCGACGGCTGCTGCGGTAGTGATAAAAAGAGCACGGGAGGCGTTAAATTTCGGGCGTAACAGAATGCTCAGATAAAGTCCGCTTTCCTTGGGAGAAAAGAAACTGCGTCCCAGCCGTCCCTTTCCCTTGGATTGCTGTAAAGCGATGAGAACAGCTCCCTCAGCCTCGCCCTTTTGAGCGGCTTCCTTAAGCACTTCGTTTGTGGAAGATGTCTTTTCGATAACCGAAACTTTTAGTCGGTCTTTTAACTCCTGCGGGAGCAGGGAAGTCACCCCTTCTTCGGTTAAAAGGTCGTAGCTTTCTTCAAGGCGGTAACCCTTTTTTAGACTCGACGAAATGTGAACCCCTTCCGCTTCAAGGCTTTTTGCCGCCTTCCAAATGGCATTACGACTGACGGAGAGGCTTTTTGCCGCCTTTTCTCCGGAAACGTAATCTCCGTTTGCTTCATTCAAAAGCTGTAAGAATTTTTCTTTTGTACCCATCAAGCTTCACCCCTTCAAAAGGAATTTTAACACATAAGCAAACAACCGTCAACCCTGAAAACGCCAAGGTTGACGGTTGTACTTATCTGTCTAATGAGTTTAGGTACTCGTCGATCGCTTTTGCTGCTTGTTTGCCCGCTCCCATCGCGGAAATTACGGTTGCCGCACCTGTTACTGCATCTCCTCCCGCAAACACGCCCGACTTTGTGGTTTTTCCGCCTTCGCCTTCTACGATTATTCCGCCACGGCTGTTTACGTCAAGTCCTTCGGTAGTGTTTTTAATAAGGGGATTAGGTGAAGTTCCGATTGCCATAATTACGGTGTCTAAATCAAGTCTGAAATGGCTGTCAGGAATTTCGATTGGACGGCGTCTGCCTCTTTCGTCCGGCTCACCAAGTTGCATTTTGATACAGTCCATTCCGATGACAAATCCGTTTTTCGGGTCCCGTCTGTCGTCGGGGTTTTGGTAACCGATGATTGCTGTGGGACTGCAAAGGGTGAGAAGCTCAATGCCTTCTTCTTCTGCGTGTTCAACTTCCTCACGACGGGCGGGAAGCTCGTCCCTTGAACGGCGGTAAATGATAAACACTTTTTCAGCACCCAATCTGAGAGCAGTTCTTGCTGCGTCCATGGCTACGTTTCCGCCGCCGACAACACCGACTTTTCCACCTCGCATAAGCGGAGTTGCAGAGTCCTTTTTGTACGCCTTCATAAGGTTTGAACGGGTGAGATACTCGTTGGCGGAATAAACTCCGTTCAGCGATTCTCCCGGGATGTTCATAAAGTTTGGAAGCCCTGCTCCTGACGCAATAAACACCGCATCGTAGCCCATTTCAAAAAGCTCGTCAACCGTAAGCGTTTTGCCGATGACCATGTTTGTCTGGATTTCAACACCCAACGCCTTCAAGTTTTCCACTTCACGGCGGACAATGGCTTTCGGAAGTCTGAATTCGGGGATTCCGTACACAAGTACGCCGCCTGCAGTGTGCAAGGCTTCAAAAACTGTTACCATGTGGCCCATTTTTGCCAAGTCGCCCGCACAGGTGAGTCCCGCAGGCCCGGAACCTACTACCGCAACCGTGTATCCCGTTGCGACGGTTTCGTATACGCTACCCGGGTTGTTTCTGTTATGTACATCAGCAACAAAACGTTCAAGTCTGCCGATTCCAACGGATTCGCCCTTTTTGCCTCGAATGCATTTGCTTTCGCACTGTGTTTCCTGAGGGCACACACGACCGCAAATCGCAGGGAGCGAGGAAGATTCACTGATGATTTTGTAAGCGCTCTCGTAATTTCCTTCACGTATCTGCGTTATAAAATCCGGAATCCTGATGTTTACGGGACAGCCCTCTACACAAGGGGGATTTTTACAGTTCAGACAGCGAAGAGCTTCGTCTTTTGCAGTTCCTTCGCTGTAACCGGAAGCAACTTCGTTAAAGTTGTGAGCACGCTTTTTTGGCGGTTGACAGGGCATGGGATTTGCCTTGGGATTCATGTTAACTGCCATTTTATTCAACCTCCTTTTTGAAGAGATTGCAAGCTTCTTCGTATGCATGACGCTCAAAGTTCCTGTAAATGGAGCTTCTCGCCATAACTTCGTC
This sequence comes from Clostridia bacterium, assembly GCA_017531625.1. GTDB lineage: Bacteria > Bacillota > Clostridia > Oscillospirales > CAG-382 > SIG636. The sequence goes on from JAFXKQ010000176.1 coordinate 5,152, forward strand.
AAAGTCTACCTCGTAGCCGTTGAAGTCGGGACCGTCAACGCAAGCGAATTTAGTCATTCTCTCGCCGTTTCTCGTCAGAGTCAGTCTGCAACCGCCGCACATTCCGGTTCCGTCAATCATGATGGGATTCATTGAAACCGTACAGGGGATTCCCGTGGGCTTAGTGGCGAGAACAACAAATTTCATCATAACAAGGGGGCCGATGGTAATGACTTCGTCAAATCGTTCACCTTGTTCAAACATCTCGTTAAGCGGAACGCAGACGTTGCCCTGTCTGCCGTAAGAACCGTCGTCTGTCATCACAAAGAGTCTGGAAGAAGCTTTCCTGAACTCTTCTTCAAAAATGAGCAATTCTTTGGAGCGGAAACCGATGACGGAAGTTACATCACAACCCATGGCAGTCAGTTTTTCTGCGATCGGCAGAGCAATGGCACAGCCTACTCCACCGCCGACAATGCAAACCTTTTTAAGACCGTCAAGCTTTGTTTCGCGTCCGAGAGGACCGACAAAGTCGCTGATGGTTTCACCGACCTTTTTTGAGTGGAGTTTTTCTGTTGTTGCGCCTACGCGCTGGAAGACTACGCGCACCGTTCCGTTTTCTCGGTCAAATCCGGAAACCGTGAGAGGGATGCGCTCTCCCTCCTCGTCAACCCTGAGAATAATAAATTGCCCTGCTTGAGCCTTTTGAGCAACAAACGGTGCTTCTATGTCCATTAAAGTGACAGCAGAGTTGAGCTCCTGTTTGTTGGTGATCTTGTACACGATTCTCATCTCCTAAAACAGCTTTGAAAATTAGCTATAGAAAAAATAATAAGACATTATAACAGATTCGTAGCTACGTGTCAATGATTTAACAGGCTAAAAACACCTTTTGTAAAGAAAAAGAAAAAGGAGCTGAATAAATCAACTCCTTTTCTGGCGGAAAGACAGGGATACGAACCCTGGAGACGCTATTAACGCCTACACGATTTCCAGTCTATTGCCTTTTCTATCTTTCTGAGCAGGTGACCTTTGGGAACAAGATCGTGCATGCATAACATTTGTATTTGTTCTATTTTCTTTTGATTGCTCGTCAGCATTTTTACCCTTCACTTTTTACAAAAAAACAAAGCCCCTTTCAGGACTTTGTCTTGAGTCTGAGCAACACGAACTACAGTCCGTGTTGCTTTTTGGCTTAGTTAAAGACAATATGAACATATCCGTAGGTACACGTTGTAAAGATTCTTTTTCTAGCTTCTAAATTCCAAGCATCAAATTGTGTTCGATTTGTTTTTGTAACGTTGTATCCATTTTTTTCCAATGACACCATATAATTTTCAATTATTTGCATATAGTTTTCATCTAAACAAGTGTCATTTTTAATTTCATATTGAGAGTCTTTTTTTCTACATAGCCATCTTGTTTCATCACTAAACGGCAGTGGTGCCGGCAGTAATTGTTCAAACCCATAATATCCCCACTCGGAATAGTCTTTTGTTGGGTCTATTGTGGGTTTTGAAGGCTCCTCAGTAGGTTCTTCAGAAGGTTCTTCGGAAGGTTCCTCAGAAGGTTCAACGGAAGGTTCCTCGGAAGGCTCTACGGAAGGCTCCTCGGAAGGTTCCTCAGAAGGTTCTACGGAAGGCTCTTCGGAAGGCTCTACGGAAGGCTCCTCAGAAGGTTCTACGGAAGGTTC
>JAFXKQ010000177.1 GCA_017531625.1 Clostridia bacterium
CTTTCGATACATTCAGCCGCCTCCTCACCGTCGGAAACCTTGTTATCGTAAAGCTCGTACTTCTTTCGCACTGACCTTGGCGAAAGGTTGGGCATGATGACATTTGCGCCGGCTCTGATGCCCATTTTACGTCCGTCGGCACTGACTGTTCCCAAGGCGGTGGTTGCGGGAAGCAGAACCGAGGGGTGGATAAGTCTTATCAAAGACAGCAGAAAACAGGTAAGCTCCGCATTACCGCCCGCTTCCCCTTTAAACGGGGTGTCTTTATGGGGAATAAACGGCCCTATTCCGCACATGTCGGGTTTAAACGCCTCAATAAATTTAAGCTCTTCCGCAAGATTCTCCACCGTTTGGCGCGGCGAGCCAACCATAAAACCGCAACCCACCTGAAAGCCGAGACGTTTAAGGTTCATCAAACACTCCATGCGGTAGGCAAAGCTCTGCTCCGCCGGATGCAGGAATGCGTAATGCTCTGCCGAGCAGGTTTCGTGCCTTAGCAGGTAACGGTCTGCGCCCGCTTCACGAAGCCTTCGGTAGCTCTCTTGCCCACGTTCGCCCAGAGAGAGGGTGACCGCCGTGTCGGGGTAGCGTCTTTTGATTTCCGCAATCAGCGAACAAAGTCTGTCGTCCCCGAACTGTGCGTCCTCGCCCCCTTGCAAAACGAAGGTGCGGAACCCCAAGGCGTAGCCTTCGTCACAGCATCCCAGAATCTCTCCGTCGCTCAGTCTGTAACGCAGGCATTTATCGTTACTGCGCCGAATGCCACAGTAGTAGCAATCGTTTTTACAGTAATTACTAACCTCGATTAAACCACGCACAAAGACCTCGTTGCCGTAAATCTTCCTGCGCACACCGTCCGCACGTGCCGCCGCATACGCCAAGGTGTAGGGCGAAAAGTAACTGATGAGCTTAATGTATTCTTCAATGTGCAGACTTCTTTTTTCAGCCAATCTGTCAATGAGTTCTATCATAATTCACACCACGCCCGAAAAGGCAGTCTTTACGCTGACGCCGTCGAGCTTTCCAATCTTGCCCGCCATTGCCGAAACCGTGTTCTGCGGAGCGTCAAGGGCGATGCTGATGATGTTGATGCCACGCTGGCGGTAAGGGATTCCCATACGGCCGATAATGTAATCACCGTAATCGGAGAGGATGCTGTTTAATGCGCTGACGCTCTCCCCTTTTTCTACGATGATGCTCATTACCGCTACTCTTGTTTCCATAAAGCACGTTCACCCTTTCTTAAAATTCCGATTCCGTAACCAAGACCCGCCCCCAAGAAAGGGACTGCACGCTTGGTTTTAACGCAAAAAAAGCCGCTGCCCACAAAAAGGCACGGCTAACGGAAAGATGGCGCAATTTAAGCGAAAAGCTCAACGCCAAAGCAAGGGGATTTCCCACTGCAATTTGAATTTTAAAGCCGCACCTTTCACGCAGAAAAAAGTCTTAGTGTCAGGAACAAGTTTATTATAGCACACAAAACAGCGTTTTTCAAGTAGGAACTCAAAAAAAGAAATTCTTTAACGCAAAAAAAGAATCCCGCAGGACTCAAAAAAGAAAATTTTAACCGCCGTGCAGGTTTTAACCGCCGTGCGAAGAAGAAAGAGCACAGCCCTTAGTGACTGCGCTCCTTTGATTCTCTGACGCTTGCGTTTTTTAGCCGTTTTCTTCTGCTTCGCTTTCACCGTTCTCGCCGTTCTCGCCGTTCTCTACTACGGGATTGTTGAGAATGTACAGCTTGGTTCTGAGGTAGTCAAGGGTGGTAATGGCGTAATCCTCGTTTTGGTCGCCGAGCATTTTCTCGGTTTCCGTGAGGTTTGCGTTTTGCTTAATGTGTGCTTTCATAGCCGCAACGTCCACGCTGTTGATTACTCTGTCGGCGTTGATGTCGCCGTTAACGATGCAAGCCTTTGCAGCTGCCGTAAGCGGTTCGTTATTGATGGAAACGCCGATTCGCTGCCACATTCTTTCAGTACCGCCGTAATAAACGGTTTTAAGTGCGGTACAGCCGTTAAAGCAATTGTACGCAATGCTGCGGACGGAAACGGGAATGGTAACGCTTTCGAGGGTTGTGCAATTCTCAAACAAGCTGTTTCTGATGGAAGTGTAGTGGTCGGGAATCACAACGGAAGTGATTTTCGTACCCTCAAACAGACCTGCGGGAAGCCCTTGGAGGCTTTCGGGAATAACAAACTCGCCCTCAACGGAAGCGCTTATCTTAATTATTTGGGTCATGTCCTTGGAATAGAGAACCCCGTCAACCACCTGATAAGTCTCGTTTGCGCTGTCTACGGTGATTTTTTCGAGTGCGGTACAGCCCTTGAAAGCAGTGGGATCAATGGAGGTGACGCCTGCGGGGATAACGATTTCCGTAAGATAAATGCAATTTTCAAATGCGCCGTAAGCAACAGTGGTAACGCCTTCGGGGATGGTGTAGGTACCCTGAACTCCCGTAGCGCAGCCTACGATGGTTGTACCGTCCTCGGAAAGCTCGATGGGTTGCGCTTCCATAGCATTTTCGCACTTGGGAAGCGTGGTAGCTGCGGAGCAGGAGGTGTAGCCCGGGAAATCGCCGACAGCTTTTCTTGCGGTCTGGGATCTTGCGTTTGTGAGGTCGCTGTTTGCGTCCATTTTCCACATCTTATTGATGTTTGCCCACATACGCTCACGAATGTTCCACTTTCCTGCGCTGTCAACGCCGTTCCAAATCTGCGCTTCTGTGCTGACGCCCGCTTCGTCGCCCCAGAACATGTAGTACGCGCCCTCTACCTGGTCAGCGGGTAAATGGGTCTGCGCCGAGTTAAGGTCAAGCTTCCAGCTGCTGTCATAGTTCAATTTGCTAACCAAAGTGGGTTTCCACTTGCTCCAGATGTTGGCGGCTGTCGCCTTGTTAAACTGGAAGTTGTTCCAGGAATCGTCTCTGGCATCATTGGTGCCTTCTGCTCTCAAAACGTAGTAACAGTAGGTTTCGATACCCGTATAAACGGTTCTGCCCTCCGCAACGTATTCCGCAGCGGTCTTTAATTTTTTAGTGGTAGAGCTGGGGGAATCGGAGGTCCAGTAAACGATTTCGATGTTTGAATTGGGCTTCTGCTTGTTCAAAAGGTCTGTTCTGCCCAGGAAATCGTTGTACGCTCTGATGCCGCTGTAGCCCTTTAATGCAACCACCTCATAAACGCTGTTTACAAACCAGACAAAGGTGTCAAAAGCGGTGGAGCCGATGCCTTGCTCAGTTGCGAAATCAGCCCAACCTGTTGCGTTGGTCAGGTTAACCTCGTCTCCGCCAATGTTGAAATCCGTAGAACCTGCGTACTGCTTGAAGAAGTCCGCATAGTCCTCAATGAGTGCGTAAACAAAGGCTCTCGCCTGCTCGTTGGTAACCGCCACGCCGTTGTATCTGGATTCGGAAGTAACGGTTGTGTTGTAATGAATCGCCGTAGCGTTCCCATAGGTGTAAGTTTTACCGTCGTAGCTGAAAGTGTTGTTCTTGGTGTCACTTGCTTTTGCATAATTCTCGTATGTTCTGCACATGTGTTCACTGTGCCAGGGAGTGTCGAAGGCGGGAATAACGTCAAGGCCGTACTGCTTTGCGGTCTGCAAAATTTCAACCACTTCAGCGGTTTTAAGGTACTTGCCAGCGTCGGGGTCGGTTACATCAACCCAATACGCGCCTTCGCCGCCCATGAGCCAGGAAAAGTCGTTGCCGTTTTTGCTGGTGAAGTACTGCTCGTCCCAGATGTCAAGGCGCATACCGCCGTCCTCGGTGAAATGAAGCTCCAAGGTATTGTAACCCATCCAGCTTAACTCACGGATAAGGTTACAAATCCAGTCCTTAGTAAGGTACTTACGTGCGCAGTCAAGCATAAAGACGCGTTCCTTCGTGTCCGGCTTATTGCGAACGGTAAAAGCGGAAAGCGTGGTGCTGTTTTCCATTCTGATGTATTTGAGCAAGGCGTTGAGGCCGTAAAGAACGCCTCTGTTGTTGCTTGCCGTAACGACAGCGTTGCTCTTGGCGGTAATGCTGTACTCGTCCTCCGCATAGGAAGGGTCAAGGACAACAAGAACGTCGCCCGGACGGCTTAAAAGCTCTCCGCCCCAGATAACGGGCAACGGATTACTGTCGGGCTTACCGTCAGCGGCGAACTGCGAGGACGCAAGCTTTACGATTTCTGTAAGCTCTTCGTCGGGCTCGTCCTCGGAAACAATGAAAAATCTGCTGTTGGCACTTAAAGTAAAAGTGCCGTCCAAAGCTGTGTAGGAATCCATCATCTTATTGTAATACCCCGTAGCAGTACTCAAAGCGCCCGCCGGCACGCACCAAAGGGAAAGCACAAAGGAAAAGCTGAGTACCAGTGACAAAACCTTAAGCAACCTGTTGTTTTTCATTACAACCTCCACAATTTCTAAGGTAGATTTTTGTCTTAAAGCTCTAAAAACTTTGGCGGTGTGCAAAACTGACACAACCGCCAAAAAATTGACCGATTACCTAAGCCCCAGGCGCCTGTTTTAACGGACGGACATCTTCTTTTCGGTTGAGAAGAGAACCATTTCCGCAAGCAAAAGCAAGCTTACGACAAAGATGAAAGCCGCCGTACCGAAACCGCCGGTGGAGGGAAGCTCCTGACCGGAACGGTTTTCGATTACCTTGTCTGATCTGTTTTCCGTACTCAAATTAACCGCCACACGGCCTGTCAGAATGTTGTAACCCTCGGGAGATTCAGTCTCATGGAGATAAAGTTTACCGCTGTCTTCCGCATCGAAGCCTTCAACTATTACGTGGGTTCCGTTCATATCAACGCCTTCGCCTGCGAGAGCTTTTCTGTAAACTTTATACACTGTACCGTCAATTTCCCTTGTTCCCACGTACGCTACGGGAATCTTGTTACCGCCTGTTTCCGCATCGTAGAGCGTAAACTCCGCACCGTTGAGGGGATTGCCTGCCCCATCAACCTTGGTGTAAGAGAAGTCATACACAAAGGTTTCAACAAGGTCTTCGGCGTAGCGTGTGCCGTTACCCCATCTGAGCATAACCTTATTTTGGTTTGCAGTTCTGATAAGGGCATCCTTATTGACCGTCGCCTGATAATGAATGACTATGTCTGAGTTTTCCGCTTTTGTTTCGAGGTAATCATTATTAAATTCAATTTTAAAGGTTTGACCGTCTACGGTCAAGGTGTAATCCGTACCGGCGGTTGCACCGACAACTTCAACCGATTGTTCCGCATCGAAAGTAAGGCCGTTATCAAAAGTATCTTCTACCACGTAATTGATAGCGCCTTTACCAACGGTAATCTCAAGCTGATAGTAGACAGTGTCGCCGATTGAAGCGGAATTGGCATTGTCCGTATACTCGTCTTCCGCTTTATCTTTAAGCTTTTTATCGATTTCGGGCTCGGTATTCTTCTCGCTTACTACCGCGTCATCATCGGTGGTGTCGAGGGAACAAAGGGAACCGATGGAAGTATCCACGAGATAATAACCGAGGGGAACATTGCCGATGTAAGCCTGGGCAGGAGTCCCCGTTGCCTCCGCTACGGCGTTGGGCGGGATTCCGTTTGCGTCGGCAAAAGCTTTTGCCGCTTTGGCAAAGGCAGCCGGATCTGCGCCGCTGTTCCACGAAACGCTGCCGCCTTCGCTGACTGTCATATAGTTAAGACCCGGTGCGCCGGATTCAAAGAAGCTTGCCCATCTTTCGGACACCTTATAACGGTAGATACCGGTGGTCTTATCATAGCTTTCAAGGTCCAAAATTCTGTAAGCGCTGTAAACTTGACCGTCTATGGCGTTACTGATTGAAATGGAGCCGTTTCCCGACGGTTCAGCAGGAGGAGGTGCCAAGGCTAAGGTCTGCGCTGCGGGAAGCACTGTTTCCGCACTGCACGTGGTAAGTCCCGGAAAGTCTCCGACGGCGGTTCTTAAAGTCTGTACTGAATCGTGAGATAAAGAAGAACCGTCTGCGTTGATTTTCCACATCTTATTGATGTTTGCCCACATACGCTCACGAATGTTCCACTTGCCGTTAGCGTCAACGCCGTTCCAAATCTCTTCTTCCGTGCTGATGCCCGCTTCGTCGCCCCAGAACATGTAGTACGCGCCTTCTACTTGATCAGCCGACAAATGAATCTGCGGCGAAGTGTCTATCGTGACTACCCAATTAGTTTGAGTGCACGCATCGGCAACAGTGACCAAGGTGGGCTCCCAATAGGTCCAGATATTCTCTGCCGTCGCCTTATTAAACTGGAAATTGTTGAACGCAGGATCTCTGGCATCCTGCATATTGAGATTACCTTGAGCGTCTTTTTCTTTTCTCAAAACATAATAGCAGTAAGTAGCTATACCCGTATATACCGTTCTGCCGTCTTTGATAAACTCTGCAGCGGGTTTCATATTGTATCCCGCACTGTTATTAGGAGGGTAAGAGGGGTTATCCGAATTCCAATACACTATTTCTATGTTTTTGTTAAGCTGTTGTGTGTAGTTTTGGTCCCCGCGTTCCAAAAAGTCGTTATAAGCCCTAACGTTGTAGCCCTTACCTGCCAAAAGGTCATAAACATTGTTAACAAACCAAATAAATGTGTCGTAAGCGGTGGAACCTATGCCGTTTGAGGAGGCAAAAGTATCCCAGCCCACAGCGTAGATTTTTGTTCCATCCCAAGAAGTAAACGCCACCTCGTCTGCGCCAATGTTAAAATCCGTAGAGCCTGCGTGCTGCTTGAAGAAGTCTGCATAGTCCGACATAACAGCATAAACAAAGGCTCTAGCCTGCTCATCAGGAAAATTCACTCAGTTATATTTAACACCTGAATTACCTTCCTTCCAATAATTGATATTCGGCAGCTCCCCATTATAGTACTCTTCTTCACCGTATGTAAAGAAACCATTCGGATTAGTTTCAGCATACTCCTCGTATTTTCTGCACATATGCTCGCTGTGATAAGGAGTATCAAAGGCGGGAATAACGTCAATGCGGTACTGTTTCGCAACATTTAAAATCTCAACGATCTCAGCGGTTTCAAGGTACTCGCCCGCGTCGGGGTCTTCCACGTCAACCCAATAAGCGCCTTCGCCGCCCATGAGCCAGGAAAAGTCGTTGCCGTTTGCGCTGGTGAAATAAGCCGGGTCCCAAATGTCAAGGCGCATACCGCCGTCCTCGGTGAAGTGAAGCTCTAAGGTATTGTAGCCCATCCAACTTAGCTCACGGATGAGGTTACAGATCCAATCCTTGGTAAAGTACTTACGTGCGCAGTCAAGCATGAAGATACGTTCCTTAACGTCGGGAGTATTCGACACGGTGAAACACGGAATCGTATTCCCTCCCTCCGCTCTGAAATACTTGAGCAGAGTATTAAGGCCGTAAAGCACGCCCCTGTCGTTGGAGGCCGTAATCTTTATCTTTGAATCCACGCTGATTCTGTACGCATCGGGGGCATAAGTATCGTTTATAACAATGAGAATGTCACCGTCCTGGCTGAACAGCTCAGTACCGTACACGATGGGAAGAGTCTGAGAAGTAGGTTTGCCGTCCTCCGCAAACTGGCCGGAAGCAAGCTGTACTACCTCCACAAGATTCTCGGCAGGCTCTGCCTTTGAAACAATAAAGAACCGGCTGTCTGCGGTAAGGGTAAAGCTACCCGAAGAAGTGGAAGAAGTATCCATTAATTTGTTTAAGTTCAAAAACCCTGTAGTGGCAGCCGACACGTCAAAAACTAAGCTCGGCAACACCAGGGATAAACACAAAATAAACGCCAAAAACCCAAGACCTTTTACCTTCTTCATAAAACAACCTCCGCTTTTTTGGGCAGACGATACAAAATGCACACGTACCTAGTTCGTATTATACATTTTTATGTTCATTCTGTCAAGATTTTTGTTTGAATTCAGTCAAGAATTTTTGTGCATTTTTTATGCATTTTACCTAAATAATTTAATTAACTCTTAGGCTCTCAGGCGTAGTCAGAACCACCGGTTGAACCGGTGGCTTGCACGGCCCCTATAAGGGGCAATTACAGGCTTCGCCCCTAAAAGGAGCCCCTGAAGTTTGACACCGCATTACACTCACTGGCAGCCGCTCACGCGCGGCTGTCTTTTTTTA
>JAFXKQ010000178.1 GCA_017531625.1 Clostridia bacterium
GGGTGCAAAGATATGACCTTGCGTGGTATGACAGAACACTACGGAGGCAGACCGATACTCTGCGTTGATGCAAATGAAGCAGGAGCTAAGTTTAGAAAACGTCACTCCGAGCTTGAAGCCCTGATACCATCAGAAGGCAAGGATTGGAACGACGAGCTGAAAGCGAAAGTTGCAAAAGGCGATGTTCAAAACGCAGAAATAACAGCAAAAATGCAACCGCCGAAACGGTAAAAAAACAACGTGCCAATTTTGGCACACGTCGCCCACACAGAAAAACGTGCAAAAATTGGCACGTTCTGAAAAAGCGTTTTTCTTTATACTTTTCTTTCTTTGGAACTATACCGAATTGCCAATCGGTATAGTTCTCTCTTTCTCAGAGAATAAAAAAATTAGTTTGTCTTTAATGCTTTCTGAATTTTGGTAGCAGTGATGATGACTCAGAAAAATCTTAATTTTTAAAAATATAGCATATTTGCTATTGACATTTGATAGCAAATATGCTATAATATAAATACAGTAAAGGAGATGAGCAAATGCCTACAATATCAATGTTTTATGGAATCATCGTTAGAATGTATAATAACGGTGAACATAATCCGCCACATTTCCACGCAACATATCAAGGCTATAACGCCGTATTTAATATGGACGGAGAGTTAACAGACGGGGAAATGCCTAAGAAACAACAGAAACTTATTTCAGCTTGGGCAGAGCTTCATAAAGACGAGCTTTTAGCAAATTGGGAGCTTGCAATGAGTGAACAACCGCTTTATAAGATTGACCCTCTGCGTTAAGCGAGGGGGTCAATCTTGTCCTAAAGAAAGGAGCATAAAACGCTATGAAAAGTCCTGCATGGGTAGTAAAAGATGTTCAGCCCAAAGAAGATTATACTCTGCTTTTAACTTTTGCAGACGGAGTTAAAAAAGTTTATGATGCCCGTCCGCTTTTGGAAAAAGATATTTATTCTCAACTTAAAAATCTTGCGTTCTTCCTTTGTGCTAAAGCTGAGTGCGGTACAGTTGTATGGAATGACGACATAGATATAGCCCCGGAGCATTTATACGAATGTTCTAAGCCTGTGGGGGGGGTTCTCAATGTCTGAAAGCTGTTCTCATATTATTGATAGCCTTATTGAGCAAAGACATAATAAAGGAATGACCCAGAGAGACTTAGCCGAAGCATCAAGCTTGACGCAATCGGTTATAGCTCGTTTAGAGAGCAAGAAAGCTACTCCTCAGCTTGACACGCTGTTAAAGGTTGCATCTGCTTTGGGATGTGATATTGCAGTTATCCCTACCAGTAAATAAAAAAGATAACGTGCCAATTTTGGCACACGTAGCCCACTTACAGAAAAACGTGCCAAAATTGGCACACTCTGAAAACGCAAAAATTTTTGAAAATACTTCCAAGCCCCTTGACACGGATTTTGTTGTGTGCTATTCTTGGGGTAAGGATAAAAAAAATACAGCCCCTGCTGTAAGGGTTCCTACGCCCCTACAGCAGACCTTGTTCAACGGGACTAGCGTTGATGCAAAGCTTTGAGCTGCGTTCTTTGTGCGGTTATTTTAGCACATAGAAATAGATGCTGTCAAGTCTTTAACGGTAGTTTTCGTGGAACATTCGTTAAAGGCTTGATTTTTTTCTCCCCGTACAACTGAATGACCGGAGATGGATACTGACTTTGCCATGACCCCACGGTGATAAGGGTGAGCGAGGCAACGCCGCTTGAATGGGGCAGGAACGACATCGTACCCGGCAATCGCATTAGCACTACCTTATGTGCCAAACCGCCACGACCTCTTTACAAGTCATCAAAGAGCGAGCGCTTGGTGTTGATGAACCAAGACCGACCAAGTTCTGAATCGGAGCACATAAACGTAAATCACAAATGCTAAAAAAATCGAAATCTAAAACTTGTTATAACACAAGAGAGGATTAAAATCAATCCTCTCTTGTTCTATGGCTGCGGAAGAAGGATTTGAACCCTCACAAACAGAGTCAGAGTCTGCCGTGCTGCCGTTACACAATTCCGCATTATTTATACGGCGAAGAGTTTCACTCTCTCAACCGCCGTATAGTTTATCACATTGATTCTTCTTTGTCAAGCTTATTTTTAAAAAAACTGACAACTTTTTTTATTTACCAATTTCTTATCAGCATCAGCTTTAAAGTGTAAACGTCGGTAACGTTTGTAAAACCGTCTCCGTTTACGTCTCCTGCCACGTAAGCGGCGGGATAACTTTCAGCCCCTGCCGAAAGAACTCTTTTCATAACAAGATAATCCGCTGTTGAAATGTTCCCGTCTCCGTTAAGGTCTCCCCTGACTGCAAATCTGAGTTTACGTAGATTGCAGATAACATAACTGTCGGTACACAACAAGGAATCATCACCCAGAATCTGTCCGAGAGAGGAGTAATACTTCAAATTTTCAGTTGTAATCGACTTATTAAATTCCCCCACCGTCATTCCAAGCGGCACGCTTATAACCGTGCCTGCCACAAAAACTTCCGTTCCGTCCTTTATGCCAAGCATGGACTCAATAAGAGAAACGTTCACTCCACCGTCAACAGTCTCGTATTCCAGCGCCTTGTAATCTGTTCCGCACAGCGAATTTTTGTCAATTCGCACCTTGACGGGGGCAAACCCGTTTGAAACGGTTCTTAGCACAAAGCTTAAACGCAGTATCTCTCCGTCCTCGCAAAAATCACCGTAACCGCCCACAAACCCAAACAAAACCAAACCTTTATCTGTATCATTTGCAATTGTAGTTACCGTCATTCCGAATTCTTCGGCAACGCTTGCGGACTGAAACCTCAAAGTTTCTGCATCGTAATCAATGGTAAGCATCCCACCCGCAATCCCCGGGTTGTTCTCCACAGAAACGGTGAGAACCACTGTTTTACCCACGGCGCCTTCCGCTGTCGAAACCTTTATGACGCACAGCTCTTCAGCTCCGACTACCGAAACAAAAGCCGTAAAAACCAAAGCAACTGCACAAATGCAACAAAGTATTTTTTTCACAGTTTTCACCTCAAAAATGAAACGCCCTAATTGGAAAGGCTCAAAAGATAGTCAAAAATCGCCTGTGCTGTCTCCCTGTTAATCCCCTTAACCTGCTCAATTTCATCAACACTTGCAGCTTTTAGCTCAGCAAGTCCGCCAAAATGCCTCAGAATCTCCAACGCCTTCTTTTCGCCTACGCCCTTGACTTCCTGTAAAATGCTCTGCTTAACTACTTTACGTCTGCGGACATCCATGCGGGAAAGCGCAAAGCGGTGAACCTCTTCCTGTAGCTTATAAAAGAACACAAAAAGGTCTTGTCTGCGGATAAGGGACAGTTCATTCTCGCCATCCGTAAGAGTACGTGTCTTGTGATGCTCGTCCTTGACCATTCCAAAAACGGGAATGTAAAGCCCTGCATCAGCTACGGCAGACTTCGCACAGGCAACATGGGTCTCTCCGCCGTCCACAAGAATCAAATCGGGTGCTGCCCAAGCGTCCCCCTCGGGAATGTGAGCAAACCGCCTCGAAAGCGCCTCTCTCAAAGCTCCGTAGTCGTCCTGAGCCTCTGTGCTTTTAATGTTGAAGGAACGGTACTTCCTTTTACAAAAACGTCCGTCCTCTACCACAATCATACCTGCGGTAATGTGTTCATCTCCGCTGTTTGAAATGTCGTATACCTCAATTCTTTCCGGCACAACCTCAACATTGAGAAACTTAGCTATTGAAACCAACAAATCGTTTTGTCTTTCAAACTCAGCCCTGCGGTGCAAACAAAGCTCTTTGGCGTTGTTGCTCGCCTGGGAACAAAGTGCCTTTTTATCCCCACGTTTCGGACTCAAAAGCTTGATAACGCAATCCGTACGGTTTCTCAACCATTCCGCAACAGGCTCCGCCTCTTCGCCAATGTCAAAATCAAGCCACACTTGTTTCGGGATAAAATCACGTATTTCGTAAAACCGTTGCAAAAACGAAGCGAGGGTTGCATCGGAAATGATTTCTTCAGCACCGAAGAAAAAGCTTTCCTTGTCCACCAGCGCACCGTTTCTAACAAAAAGAACCGTAACCGCACTTCCAAGCTCGTCCGTGTAAATTCCGAAAACGTCTGCTTCCGTGTCAACAGAGGCGATAATGTGCTGTTTATCACCAATTTTCTTGACTGCGCGCATGCTGTCACGGTACTTCGCCGCGCGTTCAAAATCCATCTTTTCTGCAGCGGAGTTCATTTTTGCCTCAAGCTCTTTTTCAAGGAATCCGTAGTCGCCGCCGAGAAGCTTAACCACGCCCGCAACGCTTTCTGCGTAGTCAGCCTTGCTTATCTTTCCCGTACAAAGTCCCGAACACTGTTTTATCTGATAGTTTAGGCAGGGTCTGCCCTTCCCGATGTCTTCGGGAAATTTACGGCCGCAAGTAGGCAATCCAAAGGCCTTAATTGCCGTATCAAGTATGTCCTTAGCTGTACCGTGAGAAGCAAAGGGACCGAAATAGCGCCCCTCCCCCTCTCGCTTGTTGACCACCGAAAGTCTGGGGTAGTCGCCCTCCGAAAGTTTTATATAAGGGTAACCGCTGCTATCCTTGAGCTTTATGTTGTACTTGGGCATAAATTGCTTGATGAACTGGTTTTCCAAAACCAGCGCTTCAAGCTCTGTAGCCGTGTGGTAAACCTCAAAATCGTTGACGGAATTAATCATTCTGAGAGTTTTGCCGTAATGCTTGCCATAAGGAGCAAAATAACTGCCGACACGGTTTCTGAGCGCCTTAGACTTCCCAACATAAATGACAGTACCTGAGCTGTTACGCATAATGTACACTCCGGGAGTAGCGGGAAGAGCTCTCGCCTTAGCGTACAAATCTTCAATTTTCAAAGCCTTCTCCTCCCCCTGACCGTCCTGAACCGTCCTGTGAACAAACACTAAAACAGACAAATCTCAATCTCAAAAAGCAATCTCAAATCCGTCCTAAACACGGTACACGCAAAAACAAACCAAAAGCCAAAAAACTAAAAAAGCGTCAAAACAAAAAAATCTCGCAGAGTATAACTGCGAGAAATTTCTACTTCCGGATGCTATTAGTCGTTAAAGCCGTCGATAAGCAACTGAGAAAGGCCTTCAATAGCCTCAACCTCATCAACACCTTCGGCCTGCAAAACGATAGTATTGTCTTTCTCGATACCAAGGGAAAGCACACCAAGCAAACTCTTAGCATTGGCACGTCTGTTTCCTTTTTCGATAAGGATGGTACTCTTAAAGGAGTTAGCCTTCTGAATAAAGAAGGTCGCAGGTCTTGCGTGAAGGCCAACGGTGTTCTTTATGGTTATACTCTTTGTAGTCATAGACGCACCTCCGTAAATGTCCTTTAAACCTAAGAATATTACTACACCATTATACCAAAAACACCTTGTAAAAGCAAGAAATATCTTTTGTATAAAACTTAAAAAGATACAATGCAAGGCCTTAGCTTTTTTATAAATTTTCGCCAAGTTTAAACTACTTAGACTCTGCCGTTACGGCAAGCTCGGCTACATCGTAAGCTTCGACTTCCTCAACGGAAATGACAGTCGCCTTAAACTCGTGGAATTTTGTAACGGCATTCAGTTCAACGCCCGCCGCCAAATGGAAACCGCCCTCGGTGTAATAGCACCCGTTGCTGTCTTTGTAAGCAGAAACCTCTGCGTAGCCTTTGATGTCAACCTTTGAAGAATTCTGCACTTGAAGAACAACTCCGTTGCCTGTAATCTCAACGGGTTGAAGGGACGTAGTCTTTTTTCCTTCACCGGAAAAGACTCCGAGGCTCTCTTTGCTCTCTTTATCGTAAAACTCGTAACCGTCAGCAAAGCAACCTCCGCCTTCGACAGGATAAGCGTAAACCTCGTAGACGTAACGGAGCGTAACCCGTTCTCTGTTTTCAAGAACTCCGGTAATGTCATCTCTGAAAACCACACCCAAAACAAGGAGAACCACAGCAAGAACAATAAGTAAATCTA
>JAFXKQ010000179.1 GCA_017531625.1 Clostridia bacterium
ATGTCCGGAGATTATGTTGAGGCTATAAGGAACGGAGCTAACATTATAAGGCTTGGAACCTGCCTTTTCGGACAAAGAAATTACAATCATTAAATTAGTAAAATAAAGCGAAGGAGAAATATCGATGAGCTTTTTTGATAAGATTAAGGACATTATGAGCGCAACCGACGAAGACGAAGATTACGAAGAGGCTGTGGAAACCTCGCGCGAGGTTCCGTCCGGAAACGATTATTATTCATCTTCAACTAACCGTTATTATGAAAGAGAGAAAACCACTCAGTTCCCGAGTGAGCGCAAAGCAAAGTCAGGTAGTACTGCCCGTGTAAATTCTCAACTTCAGGTAGCTCTTGTTAAACCTGAAAGATTTGAGGATGCTCCGAGCGTAGCTGACCATCTTTCTGACGGCAGAACTGTTGTTTTGAACTTAGAGGTTGCTAACCGTGAAACTCAACGCAGATTGCTCGATTTCTTGAGCGGTGCAGCTTATGCTCACGGCGGAAGAATCAAAAAGGTTGCTAACAGCACATATATCATCACTCCGAGCAATGTTGATGTTATGGGTGAGTTGCTTCTCGACGAACTCGACAGTGGTAGTACATACTTTTAATGAATATTTTGGCTAACTGAAAAGTAGGTTGCCATTGTTTTAAGAAAATATATTTGACTTTTCGGAGGAAAATTATGAAAACGCCTGAACAAATCCGCGATATGGAATTTCAGAAAGGCCCTATGGGTGGCTATAAGCAGAGTGATGTTGAACTGTTTTTAGAAGAGGTTGCTTCACAGATTGAGATTCTCACAAAACAGAAAAACGATGCTGAGCGCAAGTTGCAGGAAATGAGCAAGCAGGCTCCCGAAGCCGCTTTGACTGCTACCGGTATTCAAAATGTTTTGGTTAGCGCACAACGTGTTGCCGACCAGGTTATTGAGGATTCCAAAGCCGAAGCCGAGCGTATTGTTGCTGATGCTAATTTAAAACTTGCTGAAGCTGATATTAAGGCTCGTGAAGTGATTTCCGAGGCAGAGGCAAAGGCTATTTTGCTTGGCGAAACCGCTGAAACCGAAGCTGCAAAGATTATTGCCGCCGCAGTTAAAGAAGGCGAAACAATCGCTGCCGAGGCTAAAGAGAGCATCGCTCTTGAACAGAAACTTTATGACCGTTTAAAGATTGAAGTTGCCGATTTCCGCAAAAAAGCATCGCAACAGTGCAGCGCTTTGGTTGAACTTATTAATCAGTTGCCTGATGACATTCCATTCAATATGGAACGTTCAAAGCAGGTGCTTTCGGTTGATTTCAGCAATCCCGACGAACTTTTGAAAATAGCTGTCGAGGAAAGACTTGCCAAGGAAAAGGCTGAGGCTGAAATTAAAGCAGAGGCTGAAGCTGAAGTTGAAACTGAACCCGAAGTTGAGGCTATAACAGAACCTGTAATTGAAGAGGTTGAAGAACCCGAAGTTGCAGAAGAGCCTGCATTAGAACCTGAAGTAGTGGAAGAAGAAGCACAACTCACTCTCGATAATGAGTCGGCAGTTAAGTTTGAGGTAATTGAGGATGATGAAGAGGAAGACGAGCCTTTCGTTATTGCTTCTGAACCCGAAGAACCACAAGTTCAAAAAAATCATATCACCTTTAGTGATGACGATTTTGATGACGAAGACGACGAGCCGAGATTGTTCTTCCGTCGCAAGAAAAATTAAACATTTAAAAGGTTTCTCACGGTGTGCTTTTAGTGTGCCGTGAGAATGTGCCGTTAAAAGGGTGTTATCTTTTTTCGGCTATATAGTTTAGATTGGAGTTAAAATAATGGATTACAATGAGACTTTGAACCTGCCCCAAACAGAATTCCCTATGCGTGCAGGTTTGCCCACCCGTGAGCCTGAAGCTTTGAAAGAGTGGCAGGATAACGACATTTACGGTGAATTAATGAAGAAAAACGAAGGTAAGCCTTCTTATATTTTGCATGACGGCCCTCCGTATGCTAACGGTATTATCCATATGGGTACTGCTTTGAACAAGAGCTTGAAAGACTTTGTTCTTCGTTACAAGAATATGTCGGGATTTAAGGCTCCCTATGTTCCGGGTTACGATACCCACGGCTTGCCGACCGAGTTGAAGGCACGTAAAAAAGCAGGCGTTAGTTCTACTGCACAGGTTTCGGCTTTGGAACTTCGTAAAATCTGCCGTGACTTTGCTTTGGGCTTTGTTGATGACCAGCGTCATCAGTTTGAGCGTTTGGGTATTTTGGGTGATTGGGCCCATCCTTATTTAACTCTTAAAAATGAGTATGTTGCAAAGCAGGTTGAAATTTTCGGTAAAATGGCAGAAAAGGGTTATATCTATAAAGGCTTAAAGCCGGTTTACTGGTGCCCTGAATGTCAGACTGCTTTGGCTGAGGCTGAAATTGAATATGCCGAGGACCCGTGTCATTCTATCTATGTTAAGTTCAACGTTACCGATGATAAAGGTGTTTTAACCTCGCTCGGTGCTGAACTCAATAAGACCTACTTTGTAATTTGGACTACAACCACCTGGACCTTGCCCGCTAACCTTGCAATCTGCGTAGGTCCTGACTATAATTACGGTTTGTATAAGGCAAACGGTGAGTATTTTGTAATGGCAGAAGAGCTTGCCGCAAATTCTTTCAAGGCTGCAAAGATTGAAGAGTTCCAGCTTATCGGTACTGTCAAGGGTGCTGACCTTGAGTATATTAAATGTGCTCATCCGTTTATCGACCGTACTTCGTTGGTAATCGTTGGTAACCACGTTACTTTGGAAAGCGGTACAGGTTGCGTTCATACTGCTCCCGGCCACGGTGTTGATGACTTTGAAGTTTGCCGTAACTACCCCGAAGTTGGCATGGTTGTACCGGTTGACCATAAGGGCGTTATGACTGCCGATGCAGGTGAATTCCAAGGCTTAACCACCGAGCAGGCTAACAAGGCTATTGCCATTAAGTTGGATGAAACCGGCAATTTGTTCGCTTTAGAAAAAATTATCCACCAGTATCCGCACTGTTGGCGTTGTAAGTCTCCCATTTTGTTCCGTGCTACCGAGCAGTGGTTCTGCTCTATTTCTGCTTTTGCCGATAAGGCGATTGAGGAAATTAAGAAGGTTAAATGGGTGCCCGGTTGGGGTGAAGACCGCATTACCGGTATGATTCGTGACCGTAGTGACTGGTGTATTTCACGTCAGCGTACTTGGGGTGTGCCGATTCCGATTTTCTACTGCAA
>JAFXKQ010000003.1 GCA_017531625.1 Clostridia bacterium
GTTTACAGATGTGCTTTTTTCAGTTATATTCGCCTGTGGCGAGTTCTATGCGTAAACGCGTGATATGTCCTTCGGACGTGATATGCGCTTCGCGCGTTGGAAGTTACAAGGCGAATATAATATCACTGTGAGCGGAGCGAGCAATATCACTACGAGCAAAGCGAGTAATATCACGCTGACGAAGTCAGCATATCACTAAAAGCTTTACAACTCATGCGAAACTCATTTTTTATTTTAAGGTTGACAAGCAGTAATTTTTATGGTATACTACTTTTAAAAACAAACCAATTAGGAGCAAAAATTATGGAGCAATTGATCATGCGTTGGGCAAATGACGGAGAGAAAATCCCTTCCCTTCAATTGCCCCAAAACTGTCAAGTAAAAAATTTTTCAGAGCTTGAAAATGCTATGGATGCTTGGTTGGAGATCGTTCAATATGGATTAACAAACGGAAAAAAGGATGAGAAGTTTTATCACGCCACTATGACAATTCATTCTGCATACCAAGAGGATAAGTGCTTTTTTGTGCTTGAAAACGGGATTCCTGTGGCAACTCTCACCGTGATTTGCGATTATACCAAAAGTGAAGGCTATATTCACATGGTGGCGTGTCACGAGGCGGCAAGAGGAAAAGGATATGGGACGTTACTGAACCAAATTGCAGTAGCCGTTTTGAAAAAAGAAGGTATGTCCACTGCGTATTTAACAACAGACGATTGGCGTATACCGGCTATCAAGAGCTACTTGCGAGCAGGCTTTATCCCGGATTTATCTACAGATGATTTTCAAAATCGTTGGGCAAGCATATTGGCGCAGATTGGCGTGTAAGGAGTGCTTTGGGGATTTGATACCGAACCTGCACGCACGAAGTACGACATCTATTTTGGCTGTACAACAAAAAAATTCCTCGGACTTGTTCCGAGGATATTTTTTTACCTCTTAACTGTTCACTCTTCCCTTTTCACTAAAACCTCTTGTCGTTTTTTGGCAAGTAATAAGTAATCGTGAATAGTGAAGAAGTACTAATGTAGCTTTTCTCCCGATGGTCGAAAAGCATTATATTTTACTCGGGTTCGAATCCTTATTGCAAACCGTAAAAATTATCTTTTTCGTAGCCTTTTTTTATCTGTTGCTAAAATGATGATTTCAGCATACGGGTAGTAAAGCGATTCTCTAAATTGTTGAAAATATTTTTTGTTTACGGTTTTTATAAATAAAACAAAACGACAGGTTTCGGTTGGAACCTGTCGTTTTAAGTTCATGTATAGTTCGAATCAATCTTACCTTACCGCTATAAACGCCGCCATTGTGCCTCGGTCAACGCCCATAACCCGGTGGGAGAAAAAGCGTTCCATGTTGCAGGCTGTGCATTCGTCTGAGGTGGAGATTCGTTCGTCTCCGATTCCGCATCTGTGGAGGATGAGTGCGTTAGCCATCTTCAAGTCGAGGTAAAGTTTCCCATTCCGTTCTTCAAAACAGCTGCCGAAATGAGCACCCTCGTCCATAAACGCACGAAAGAGCTCCTCACCCACTTCATAACAGCACTGTCCGATGCTCGGCCCTATGGCGGCAATTATGTCCTCGTGGTTTGAACCGAGGTCCATCATCTGTTTTACCGCTTTTGCCACGATTGCCGCAACTGTTCCTCTCCATCCCGAATGGACCGCTGCACAGATTTCGTTTTTTAAATCATAAAGCAAAATCGGAACACAATCAGCCGCACGTACGGTCAAGAGTACGTTCTTTTCCTTGGTCACCAAGCCGTCAACTCCGCTTTCAAAGGGAGGTTTCAATAGTCCTACCCCTCGGTCGGATTGCCACACGGTTACCACGTTTGAGGAATGAGTCTGGTAAGTACGGCAAATGTCCTCTGCGGTCATACCTAAGTGTGCGGCGGCAATAGCGTGGTTATTGACAACGTTTTCCCATTCGTCGGGGATTTCACCGCTTCCCGTGGCAAAATTAAAGCTTGAATACATTCCTTGGCTCACCCCGCCGTCACGCAGGGTGAACATGTGCTTTATACCGTAACTTGCAAACAGAGGGCTTATCAAAAACGAGTGGCTTTCAGTGTCCACAATGTATGTTTCTTTCATGAGAGAATCCTTTCAACAGTGTTTAAAGCTATTATATCACAGTTTTAGCCGAATTACAAACACATATTATTTGGCTGTCACAGATTGACATTTTTGAGCCTTTGTGTTATCTTTATCTTGAAGGAAAAATTTAAGCTTTTAAATTGATTGTAATGCGACGGTTCCGTTGCTTAGGTGATACAGAGGAGGAGTTTTTTATGAATCTTAAAGGCAGAAGTTTTTTGAAGCTTCTTGATTTTACACCTGCTGAGATTTCCGGTCTCATTGATTTAGCCGCAGAGCTAAAAGCAAAGAAAAAGGCGCGTCAAGCTCACCGTCTTTGCGAGGGAAAGAACATCGCTCTCGTTTTTGAGAAAACAAGCACCCGCACCCGTTGCGCTTTTGAGGTTGCGGCGGCAGACCTGGGCATGCACCCTGTTTATCTTGATCCCAAGGGTTCGCAGATAGGTAAAAAGGAGAGCATCGCTGACACGGCGAGGGTTCTCGGCAGAATGTTTGACGGCATTGAGTACCGCGGTTTTGGTCAGGAGATAGTGGAAACGCTTTCAAAGTACGCCGGTGTTCCGGTCTGGAACGGGCTTACAAACGAATTCCATCCCACTCAGATTCTTGCTGATTTCCTTACAATAAGGGAACATTTTGGTGAGCTGAAAGACAAAAAACTCGTTTACATGGGAGATGCCCGTTACAACATGGGCAATTCTCTGATGGTTGGTTGCGCCAAGATGGGAATGCATTTCGTGGCTTGCGCACCGGAAAAGTACTTCCCCGATTCTGAGCTTGTTTCGCAGGCACGTGCGGTTGCCGAGGAGACAGGGGCGGTAATCGAATTTATTCAGGACCCGATGGGTGCCACCAAGGGCGCAGATGTGATTTACACCGACGTGTGGGTTTCCATGGGCGAGCCGGAAGAAGTGTGGAAGGAACGTATTGAAGAGCTTTCACCTTACAGAGTGACAAAAGCCCTTATGGATAACGCCGGTGAACAGTGTCGGTTTATGCATTGCTTACCTGCTTTTCACGACCTCGGAACGGAAACAGGCAAGGAGATTTGGAAGAAGTTTGGCATTGATTGCATGGAAGTTACGGACGAGGTGTTCGAGAGTGAACAGTCCATCGTCTTTGACGAAGCAGAGAACCGTATGCACACAATAAAGGCGGTTATGGCGGCAACTCTTTAAACAAAGTGGTTTATAAAAAGTTATTAATGGGGGAGACGGTTATGAAAAGATTTATAAGTTTTCTTATGGTTTTAGCGCTTTTGGCGTGCTGTGCAGTTTCTTTTTCTGCTTGCGGTTCTGAAAAGGATGACACGAGCGCAGATTCCTCTGGTGATGAGTCTGTTGTTTCTGACGAAACTCAGGCTGCGGCAGTTGATGCGATTCTTACCGACGTTAAGGGTAAGACTGAGGCTGATGCAAAGGCAGAGCTTGAAGCGGCAGGTTTTGAAGTTCTTACGGCTTACTGCTACAGCGACGAGGCAAAGGGTACGGTTGTAGCGCAGAGCAAGGTTGTGGGCGAAGCTTATGATGCCGGCACACAGATTGTTATTCAGGTCAGCAACGGACTCAGCGCTCTTGAAAGTGCGTCCGTTGAGATGCGCGACCCCCTTGTTGACAGCAGAGAAGTTCTTGGGGTTGGTGCAAATGCTGACTACGAGCCTTTGAACTACGATAACATGAAGGGCATTTGGATCAGTCAGCTTGACCTTATCCCTGTTTATAAAGATGTCAATACGGGCGTACAGAGAGACGAGGCAGAGTTTACCGCCCTTATTAAACAGATTTACAAAAACGTAGCTGACGCAGGTTTTAATACGGTTATCGTTCAGCTCCACCCTGACTGTGACTCCATGTATCCTTCCGAGAATTTTCCTTGGTCGGATTACCTTTTCGAAGGTTACGGAAACACTTCGATTTATGACTTGCTTCCCATCCTCATCGACGAAGCTCATGCTTTGAACCTCAGTTTCCAGGCTTGGATCAATCCCATGCGTGCGTGCCTTGAATCTGAAATGGAGTTTGTAAACATTCGTTATCCCATTAAGCAGTGGTACATGGACGAGGAGAAAAAGACCACTTACCTCTTTACAGACAACAAGAGGCTTTATCTCAATCCCGCATACGAGGAAGTGAGAGAGTACGTTGTAAGCGTAGCTCAGGAAATCTGCCGTTACTATGACGTTGACGGCGTTCACATGGATGACTATTTCTACCCCTCAAACAACCCCAATTACGACAAGGCGGCTTTTGAGGCACAGGGCGAGCACAGACTTCTTAAAAATTTCAGAATCAACAATGTAAATACCCTTGTTAAACAGCTTTATGATGCGGTAAAAGCAGAAAATCCAAAGATGCTTTTCGGTATCTCTCCCGCGGGCGAGATCGACAACAACCTTAACAACCTTTCTGCTGATGTTAAGACCTGGTGCCAGAAAGAGGGTTACATAGACTACATTTGTCCTCAGATTTACTTCGGTTGGCAGCACGGAAGCGTTCCTTTTGACAAGCTTTCCGAGCGTTGGTTTGAAATGAAGACCTGCGACAGCGTACAGATGATTCTCGGCACTACTTTGCACAAGGTTGGCAAGTCGGACACTTGGGCAGGTGCGGGTAAAGAAGAGTGGGTTGAAAACAGCGACGTTTTGAAGAAGTCCTTTGAATACATTAACAGCAATCTGGACAAAGTCGACGGTTTTGCCATCTTCTCGTATCAATACATTTGGGATGCCGTTACGGGCGAACGTGTTGATTACACAAAGGCAGAGGTAGACGGTTTCTTGCCGGTAATGCAGGGACTTAAATGGTAACAGGTGAAAAAACGCCTCCCGTGTGCTGTTTTACCGGCCACAGAGACATAGTGCGCGGAACAAAACGTGCTCTGGCATTATCTCTTTTGGAGTGCATCGAAAAACTTGTGACAGAACAGGGCGTTCAGCGTTTTTACGTGGGGGGAGCAGTGGGCTTTGATGCCCTTGCGGCAAAAGCTGTTATCTATCTCAGAAAAATCAAGTACCCACAGCTTCGTTTAGTCCTTGCGGTGCCGTTTGAAGGTCATTACCTTGGTTGGCCGCAGGAGAAACAGGCGGAGTACGCTGAAATTAAGGCGCAGGCGGATGAGTACGTTGCGGTCAGTCTGCACCCTTCCAAGAGTGCGTTTTTAGCCAGAAACCGTTATATGGTGGACCACAGCGAAATCTGTGTGGTTTATCTCAGGCACTCCGGCGGGGGAAGCGAGTACACTGCGGCTTACGCCAGACGAAACGGCAAGGAAATCATAAGAATTTAATCGAGGGTTTATGTTAGAAATGGTTATTTCGGATAAATTAAGAGTTCTCGCAGAGAAATGCGAGAGGGAGCTTGCAGAAGTCTTTTCCGGCTTCGATGCGGTGGCGAGAGTTAATACAGAACGGGTGCTTCAAGCCTTTTCGGAACTGAAGCTCAGCGACCGTCATTTTGCACCTACTACGGGCTACGGCTATGACGATGACGGAAGGGAGCTTTGTGACAAAGCTTTTGCGTCTGTTTTTGGAGCTGAGAGCGGTTTTGTCAGACACAGTATTGTTTCCGGCACTCACGCCCTTGGGATAGGACTTTATGCGTTGCTTAGACCTGCGGACACAATGCTTTCCGTTACGGGTGCGCCCTATGACACCTTGGAAGGGGTTTTAGGCTACGACACGGAGGGGAACGCTGTCAATGACGGAAGCGGTTCTCTTGCCGATTTTGGCGTAAAGTACAGCAAAATCGAGCTTTTGCCCGATGAAAAGGGTGGGGGAATCGATTTTGATGCGGTTAAGCACAGGCTTGTAACCGATAAGAGCATCAAGGTAGTTTATGTTCAACGCTCAAAGGGATATGCAACGAGAAAAACTCTTTCGGTTCCTGAGATAGATGAACTTTTTGAGTTGGTCAGAAGCGTGTCGAATGCGTTTTTGGTTGTGGACAACTGCTATGGCGAATTTGTTGAGGAGCGTGAACCGAAGGCGGATCTCCTCATCGGCTCTTTGATAAAGAATCCGGGAGGAGGCATTGCGGAAAGCGGTGCTTACCTTGTAGGAACAAAGCGAGCTGTGGATTTGGCGGCGGCAAGGCTTACCGTGCCTGCAATCGGTCTTGAATGCGGTGCAAGTCTCGGTCAGACAAAAGGCATGATAAAAGGGCTTTTCTTTGCGCCTCATGCGGTGGCTCAGGCATTAAAGACGGCGGCATTTGCCTCGGCGCTCTTTAAAAAGCTTGGGTACAAGGTCAGTCCCGAACCCCTTGAAAAACGGTATGACATAATCCAGACCGTTTCACTTGCGGGCGAAGAAGAAATCTGTGCGTTCTGCAGAGGACTCCAAAGCGGATCTCCCGTGGATTCATACGTTGCGCCGGAACCATGGGATATGCCGGGTTATAACGACAGGGTTGTTATGGCTGCGGGAGCGTTTACTCAGGGCTCAAGCTTGGAGCTTTCAGCAGATGCACCTATCAGACCACCGTTTACGGTCTTTATACAGGGCGGTCTGACTTATGAAAGCGGTCGGTACGGCGTGCTGAAAGCGGCACAAGCAGTAATTGACAATAATTAAAAAGTA
>JAFXKQ010000019.1 GCA_017531625.1 Clostridia bacterium
ATGATTCTCGGTTCAGACAGTCACACAAGGTACGGAGCTCTCGGTTGTATGGCCATCGGAGAGGGCGGTCCTGAGTTGGTTAAACAGCTTCTTCTCAGAACTTATGACATTGACCGTCCCAAAACCGTAGCGGTTGTTTTGAAGGGCAGTCCCAGAAGAGGTGTGGGCCCGCAGGACATCGCACTTGCCATAATTAAGGCGAGTTTCGACATTGGGTTTGTAAAAAATAAGGTAATGGAGTTTGTGGGTGACGGCATTAGCGGACTTTCCGTTGATTACAGAAACGGAATCGACGTTATGACCACCGAAACCACCTGTTTGAGCTCTGTTTGGGAAACTGACGGCAAGGTAAAAGAGTACCTTGAAAAGCACGGCAGAGGCAACGAGTACAAAGAGCTTAAGGTTGAAAAGGCGGCATTCTATGACGGAATCATTGAGCTTGATCTTGACAAGGCTGAACCGATGATTGCGCTTCCGTTCCATCCCGCTAACGTTTACAGCATTTCAGAGCTTAAAGCTAATACGGCAGACATTTTGCGTGAAACCGAAAAGAAAGCTCTCAGCGTTTTTGACGGTGCTAAGATTGATTACAAGCTCACAGACAAAATTAAAAACGGTAAGCTTTGCGTAGAGCAGGGTGTTATTGCCGGCTGTGCAGGCGGCATTTATGAAAACCTCGCTTCTGCCGCAAGCATTCTCAAATCAGGCGGAACGGGTAACGGCGCTTTTTCTCTTTCTGTTTATCCGGCAAGCCAACCCGTTTATCTTGAATGTGTAAAGAACGGAATCATTCGTGATTTAGCTTTGAGCGGAGCAGTTATCAAGACTGCGTTCTGCGGTCCTTGCTTCGGAGCAGGTGATGTTCCCGCTAACGGCGCTCTCAGTATCAGACATTCTACGAGGAATTTCCCCAACCGTGAAGGCTCAAAGCCCGGTGAAGGTCAGATCGCTTCCGTTGCACTTATGGACGCCCGTTCAATTGCTGCTACTGCTCTTAATGGCGGAGAACTTACCTCTGCTTTTGAAATAGAGTATGACGGCAAGGTAGAAGATTACAGCTTTGATAAGTCTGTTTACGAAACAAGAGTTTACAACGGATTTGGAAACGCAAAACCCGAAAAGAGCCTTGTTTACGGTCCTAACATTGCGGACTGGCCCAAGATGACTGAGCTTAGCGATGACATGCTTCTTAAAGTTGTGGCGTACATTGATGACCCTGTTACCACTACTGATGAGTTGATTCCCTCGGGTGAGACCTCGTCTTACCGTTCCAATCCGGAAAGACTTTCCGCTTTTGCGCTTTCGAGAAAAGTTCCTTCCTACGTTGGCAAGGCTAAGGAGATAAGAAATGCAGAAAACGCAAGGTTGAACGGAAACAGCCCGCTTAACGAAATAAGCGAGCTGACAGAGGTTTACAACGCTTTGGAAAGCACTGGCATTAAGACTGATGTTTCTGCAACCACCATCGCAAGCGTCGTTTATGCCAATAAACCCGGTGACGGTTCTGCGAGAGAACAAGCCGCTTCGTGTCAGCGAGTTCTTGGTACAAGGGCCAACATTGCCATTGAGTACGCAACAAAACGTTACAGAAGCAATTTGATTAACTGGGGCATGATTCCCTTTACTACTGATAATAAATCGGATTTTGCAGACGGTGATTACATTTTCCTTAAAGGAATCAAGGAAGCCATCGCAAAGGCTGAAGCTTCGATAAACGCATACGTCGTTAGAAACGGTAAGGTTTCTTCTGTAAAGCTCATTCTTCCTACGGTTACGGAGGATGAGAGGGAGATAATCCTTGACGGTTGTCTTATCAACAATTACAGACGTGGCGTGAAATAAAACACTTAGGTTTTATCCGTGCATTAAACGGTAATCCTCGTCGCCGCCAAAATAGCTCTCCACGAGCTTTTCACATCTGGAAGGGGAATAACGCCAGTAGTCAATGTGCTCTCCTTCTATGAAGTATTTTGTGGGCGCAGGAGAGGCATCAAAGGGGTAAACGTCAATTATGACGAGCTTAAGCTTCATCTTCTCGGGAATGATGCTTTTAATGTACACAGCGGCTTGCTTTCCTACTTCTGCACCGTCTTTGTATTCGGCAAGACCTGCAAGATTTGGAGTAAGCTCTACAAACACGCCGTAGCTTTCGATGCTTCGGATTATTCCTGCGGCGGTTTGTCCCGCTCTGAACAGTTCCGCATTCTCTTCCCAAGTTCCGAGGAGCTCTTTGTGGGTGAGGGTGATTCGGTCGTTTTCGTCAGAGGGAGTGCGTACTACTACCTTGATGTCCTGTCCGCAGGACAGTCTGTCCTTGGGGTGCGCTATTCGGGAGACTGAAATGGTGTCGATGCTGAGCAACGAAATCATTCCGCAACCCACGTCAACAAATGCTCCAAAGGATTCAAGGTGAGTTACCCTTGCGTCTATAATGTCACCTGCGGTCAGCCGTCGGATGAAATTAAGACGGCATTCACGTTGGGCGGCACGTCTGGAAAGTATGTACAGAGGGCGATCTTCTGTGCCCTTTATGTCGATTATTTTAAAGCAGACGGGCTTGCCGACACGGCTTATTACGGCGATGTCTTTTGATTTTTCTCCGTCTGTTGTACTGACCGCTTCGTTCCTTGGGATTATCCCTTCAAATCCGCCTACCCGTACATGCAGATTCTGGTCTGTGTCGCAAAGCGAACAGAGCCCTTCGAGGATCGTTCCGTTAAGGTATGCCTTTTCCAAGGATTCACGGCTTGAGGTGGATTCAAGGTTCTTAGGAGTGAAAAGAAGTCTGCCCTCGGGCAAATAAACATTTTGTTTCATAGCTTATAAAGCGTTCCTTTCCTTTTTTACTTCATTCTATGTTTATAGAGTGAATTGTAGAACGGGGATTGAATTTACAAAGACAATAAATAGGAGATTTTGGAAATGCTTGAAAAATTGGCTGAGATAGAAAAGAAATTTGAAGACATTGAGCAAAAGCTTTCCGACCCAGATGTGCTTGGTAACATGGAGGTTTATACCGCTTTGATGAAGGAGTATAAATCTTTGCAACCCGTTGTTGAGAAGTACAGAGAGTACCTCGAAGCGGAAAAGATGAAAGACGGTGCTCTCGAGCTTCTTGCTGATGGCGATGATCCCGAAATGAAAGAACTCGCAGAAGCTGAGCTCGAAGAGAGCAAGGAAGCGATTGAGCGCATCAATGATGAGCTTAAGATTCTGCTTTTGCCCAAGGACCCCAACGATGATAAAAACGTTGTTATTGAGATACGTCAGGGTGCAGGCGGTGAAGAGGCGGCGCTTTTCGCGTCTGTGCTTTACCGTATGTACACCATGTACGCAGAGGCTTCGGGGTTTAAGAGTGAGCTCATCAATGCTAACGAAACTGAGCTTGGAGGCTTTAAAGAAGTTTCGTTTATGATTGAGGGCGACGGCGCTTACTCCCGCTTCAAGTTTGAGAGTGGTGTACACCGTGTTCAGCGTGTTCCCGAAACCGAGTCGCAGGGGAGAATTCACACTTCAACCGTTACAGTTGCGGTGCTTCCCGAAGCTGAGGACGTTGACTTTGAGCTAAACATGGATGAGCTTGAAATCACACGCCACAGAAGTGCCGGAGCCGGCGGTCAGCACGTTAACAAGACCGAATCGGCTATTCGAATCATTCACATTCCCACGGGAATTGTGGTTGACTGTCAGGACGAGAGAAGTCAGATCAAAAACAAAGATAAAGCTCTTAAAGTCATGAAAACAAGGCTTTATGATTTGGAGAAGAGCAAAAAGAACGAGGCACTTGCGAGCGAGAGAAGAAGTCAGGTTGGTACGGGAGACAGAAGCGAAAGAATCAGGACTTACAATTACCCGCAGGGCAGAGTTACCGATCACAGAATCGGAATGACTCTTTACTCCCTTGAAAATTTCCTTAACGGAAGAATTGACGAAATGGTTGACGCTCTCATCACCGCAGACCGTGCTGAAAAGCTCAAAGCGGGCGGAGATGAATAAAACAGAATTTGAAAAATTGATTTACAGTTGAGGCGAGTTTTATGAGAACCGAAAAAATCAATGAGATGCTTCAAGAGGGGATTGCAAACAAGTATTTCCCCTGTGCCGCCTTTGCCATCGGCGATAAAGACGGTCTTTTGTACAAGAACTACTACGGTGTAACACGCTGTTTCGATGATAACAATCCGTGTTTTGAAGCGGTTCCCGAAAGGTTTACGGGGGTTACTCCTCCTCTTAACGAAAAGACTCTCTTTGACATGGCATCTTGCAGTAAGATAATGTCTGCCACAATGTTGGCGCTTAGATTTATCGAGGAAGGAAAAATTACCCTTTTTGATTCTATAAGCAGATTTTTTGATGTACCGGAGGACAAAAAGGACATCGAAATCCGTCATTTGCTTACGCATACAAGCGGAATCAAGCAGCATTTTCTTCTTGAAAACGATGGCAGAAGTCCGGAACAGGCGGTAGAGATAATTCTTAGTCAGGAGCTTGCGTACCCGACAGGAACAAAAGTTGCGTACAGTTGCATGGGATTCATTCTTCTTGGTAAGATTCTCGAAAAGGTGGGCGGTGCTCCTCTTGATGTGCTTGCCGAGAAATTTGTCTTTAAGCCGTTAGGCATGAAAAATACCTGTTACAATCCATTGGAAAAGGGGTATACTGACATCGCTGCTACGGAGTATGTTGAGTCCGTGGGCGGTTATAAGCAAGGGCTTGTCCACGATGAGAACGCTTTGTTCTTGCGTGGCGTAAGTGCCAATGCAGGAGTTTTCAGCACGCTTGATGACGTTACCGTTTTTGCCCAGATGTTGGCAAACAAGGGCGAAATCAAGGGTAAAGAGGCTTTTCTTGCTCCGTCTACCATGAAGGCGGCAATTTATGATTACACCAGGGGCAAGGAAGAGGGCAGAGGTCTTGGTTTTGTTATCCGTGAGGTTGATACGCTGAGTGCCATGGGCGACCTTTACCCTGACGGTTCTTACGGGCATAACGGGTTTACGGGCACTTCGATTTACGTTCACGGTGATACAGGACTTTACATTGTGCTTCTTACTAACCGTGTTCACTTTACAAGGGCAAGCCAAGGCTTGTACCGATTCCGCCGTATGCTCTTTAATCTTTGTGTTTCCGAATACGAAAAGACGGAGCTTCCTTTTAAGAAAAAGAATTAGGAATCAAGAAAAAGAATCAGGACCGTGACTTTGGAATTTTTAGCCTCAGTTCAATGAATTCTCCGTCATCGAGTTCTTCTCGTTCTACTTGAAAACCTGCGGCAGCGGCAAGATTTACGGCCTTGTCCACTGTGTTTATAAAAAACTTTACATCACTGAACGTCCCGATAAAACGCCTTTCGGGACGTTTGTTTTTTTCGCTTGAACAAGAGGTGCCTTTTAAGTAGCTTTCGATGCGCTTTTCGCATTCTTCGGCGCTAAACCCGTAAAGCTCGATAAGACGTAGCATTTTCAAGCGTTGGCGGGGGTCATCTATGCGAACAAGTGCCCTGGCGTGCCTTTCCGAGAGCTTGTTTTGTAAAACGATTTTTCGCTCTTCCTCAGTTAGCTTCAAGAGCCTTAGTTTGTTTGCCACGGTAGACTGGTTCAGACCGAGCCGTTTCGCAAGTTCGCTTTGGGTGAGTGAGCAGACCAGCATTATGTTTTGAAGCGCTGTGGCTTGTTCAAAAAAATTAAGCTCTTCACGGTTGATGTTTTCCTCCAAGGCGATTGTTGCGGATTTTCCTCCGTCAGCCTCCATGAGAATACACGGAACTTCCTTGAGTGCCAAAAGCTTTGCGGCACGCCAACGGCGCTCCCCTGCGATGATTTCGTAACGTTGCGGGTCGCTTATCCGCTGACCGTTGATTTCCAGTACGGGAACGTGTTCTCGCTTCTTTACACAGATCGGTTGGAGAATTCCGTGACGGGCAATGCTGTCCGCAAGACTTTGGAGCTGTGCGTCATCAAATGATGAACGAGGTTGCATAGGGTTGGGGATTAGTTCGTATGGCGAGAGTTTTAAAAGTGAGACGCTTTGATTCTTTTTAGGGTTAATCAAACTTGGTAACCTCATCACGGCTTCCTCCTCGAATTTCGTTGAAGCTATTTTAACACCTCTGCACTGTCGAAAAAGCGTGAAGGATGGTAAGCTTAAATTTTTTGTGTTTTTATCAAACAAAAAAGCACGAAAGCCTCCGTTAAGAAGGTTTTCGTGCTGAAATGGGCTGATTTTATTTCTTTTTGTTTTGCGTGCTGCGCTTTCTTTCGGCGGTTTTCTTTTTCATAACCGAGTAACCGAAGCTGCCGAGCTTTTTACCCAGCGAAAAATACTCGCCATGTGCGTAGGTGAGCAGTCCGCATTTGTCGAGGCGGAGTTTGCTGTTTTCAACGTATTTGTCTTCAACGTCAACGCAAACAATGTCCGCAATGAACATGTCATGGGAGCCGAGCTTTACAATGTCGGTAACTTTACATTCAAGAGCTACAGGGCACTGTCTGATAACGGGCGCATCAACTGCAAATCCCTTGTCCGGAGTAAGTCCCATCTGTTCAAATTTGTCGGTCTCACGTCCGCTTTTGACACCGCAAAAGTCCAATGCCTTTACAGTTTCAACCGTTGGGAGGTTGATAACAAATTCACCGCTTTCCTTGATGATGTCGTAGGAAAAACGTTCAGGTCTTATGGAAACGTAGGTTTTAGGTGGGTCGGAACAAAGTGTACCTGTCCATGCGACGGTGATAATGTTGGGCTTGCCGTTGTTTATGTTGTCACACTTACAACTGACCATGACCGCAGGCACAGGTGCCAAGAGTGTGCCGCCTTTCCATTTTTGCTTCATTTGACCTCGCTCCTTTCTTAATACCATTATACACATTTTATGTTTCAAGTCAAGGACGGGCGTTTTGTAATTGTACTGCAAATAGACAAAAAAATAA
>JAFXKQ010000020.1 GCA_017531625.1 Clostridia bacterium
CCCCTTAGCCGCAGACGTAAACAACGACGGCGAGGTAGACCCTCTTGACGCTTCCCTCATTCTTAAATTTGATGCGGGGATAATCAAAGGTTTCTAAACACAAAGCATACAAAAAGCTCTGCGAATTTTTTTCGCAGAGCTCTTTTCATTTTCTAAAACCAAAGCCAAGAAACCTGAGCCTAAGTTTAAATCGCAATTAAAGCAAGCCTTAAATGATGATAAACGCCTTTTCTTTTGCAACAACCCCTCTGTCATTAAAGACCGCGCTGTTCTTTTTCAACAGCTTTTCGGGGTCAACACGGTAACGGCTTGCAATCTCCCATAAAGTCTCGTTTTTTACGGGGTAACAAATGATTAACGGACGCTCATCCGAGCTTTCTTTCACCCGTTCAAGCTCCGCCTCGGCAAGAACGGTTTCTTTGTACTTACAGCAAGCGTTGGCGGAAAGCTCAGCGCTGATTCTCACATTAAGCCTGCCCCGCCCTGCAACGTCAGCGGTTACTGAAGTGGGGCTTATACGAGCCTTGACCTTGTACGCGCCCTCAGGCACACTCATCGCGAAACGCTCCGTAAAGTTCACGGAATGCTCTACTGTGTCAAAATCCTCACCGCTGATTCCCAAAGCACTCAGAGCACAAACGCCCTTGACCGTAATTCCGTCTCTCGCCTCGTCAACGCTGACCTCGCTGACGCTGAGGTCTGCCACGCATTGCAAACACCTTTCCATGGTCATGGACGGAATCTCAAAAACCTTCTCCAGGTTAAAGGCAAAACGTTCAGCCTTTAAAACCCTTTCGTAAACCATTTCACCCGACTTGCACTTAACGTCGTACTTTTCCGCAAACATGTCCGTGGCAACGGAAGCCTCTGTTTCCCACGCAGTTTCAATCAAGGCACGCACGGTGTAAGTCAAATCAATCACACGGTTTTCGCCGTAAGCATCAATGTCAAGGGTCGGCTCAAGGGAACGAAGCTCCAAAGAAGCCCCTAAAACGCCGTCCTCTTTAATTTCATCGCTCTCAACGGTGAGGGACACGGGGAACCTCTTTTCCACGAAAGCGTAAAGCTCCGTAGAACGGTAAGCGCCTCCCCCGTCTGCGGAGTCCCCAAGCTCTGCCCGATCTGTTCCGCCCGTAGCATCCGGTCCGCTGATCCCGTCGGTTTCGCCCGTACCAACCATTCCACCCGTTCCGCCCGAACGCCCCGCAGAGCGCAAACTTACGGAGCTGTCAGCCCCCTCGGGCATCAAGGTCTCGTACAGGGCACGGAAAATTCCTTCGCACCTGATTACCGCCAAACCGTCCGAGGCAGACACCTCGGGCTTGGTGAAAACAAGACTCTGGGATACGATTTCGTTAATCGGCGGAAGCTTTTCGATGGAGATGCTCTCCTCAAGTGTAAAATCACGCTCTATCGGCGTTTTGAGGGTCTGCACGCCCACTTGCTTGGTCTGATAAAAGAATCCCTCACCGCCGTTAATTTCCACGCTCTTAAAGGGCTTCATTGTGCGCACGCAAAGCTCCGTTTCCGCACGGCACTTCAAAATAAATCTGCGAGGGTTCAGCGTCTTACAGGAAACGTAAGCGCAGCGTTGTTCAGCCGTAGCAAAAACCTCCTCCGCCCCTAAACCCTTAAGGTCAAAGCGTTGGCTGTAATCTGCGGAATAACTGACGCTCTTAAGCTTCCCTCGGTAATCCGACTCGTACAAAAGATAAAAAACCGCCTGCCCCCTAATCTCGGCACGCTCGCCTGTAATGTCAATTCCGTCCTTTAAAAGCTCTGCATCAACCCGTAAAATTCTGCTGATGTTGGGTAAGTAGTCCGCCAGAGTACACTCGATCTCGATTTCCTTTTCCCCACGGGAATCGAAAAGGGTCTGAGGAACAAAAAGCTCATGATTTTCTGCTTTCAAAACTCAAACAGTCCTTTCTGTTAAATATGTTTTTACTCAAATATATGAAAGCAAAATGAGAATAATGCAAGGTCCTCACAAAAAAGGCGGAAAACGCGTATTATGGAAAGGAGGAGGCGTGATGACAGTATGCGTTGCAAAAAAGGGATAATCGGAAGCGGAGTATGCGCCTTTGGTGCAGGAGTACTGCTCAGTGCGTTCCTGCCCGGGTGCGTAATGATCTGCGTGCAGGGTGGCGTGATAATCGCAGCCGGCGTACTTCTGCTTTGCTGAAAAGACCGTAGCCGAAGCGGAAAGAGCTAAGACATAAAGGGTTACAAACAAACGAAAACAAAACGGCAACATAAACGAAGAACGCAAAAAAGGAGGCAAAGCAATGAAAATCTACGTATTCAAATCCCCGCGGGTTTTAAAGCCCGTTCTGCGGAAGCTGTTCGGGAAAAGCAAATCCGAGGGTAACAAAGGGAAACAGCACTCCAAAGGAGCGTGAGAAAAGCATAAAATCGGGTTGCAATAGATAAAACAGAAGGGGCTGTCATAAGATTTTAATCTTATGACAGCCCCTGTAACTTTGTCTTTGTTACAAAGTGTAACCCTGTTAAACCTTAGCCTTAACCCTTAAAGCTTAAAGCTTAAAGCAAGCCAAGCCAGCTGAAGAGGTTGAACTTTTCAAACACAACAACTGTAACGAGGGAAACAACGGACATGATCTTGATGAAGATGTCGAGGGAAGGACCAACTGTGTCCTTGAGA
>JAFXKQ010000021.1 GCA_017531625.1 Clostridia bacterium
CCTGCTTTGGAGTCCTGCCAAATGGTCAGCACAAATCTCACCTACCGCCTCCTTGAAGAAACCGTAGCCCTTGCCGTCAAACTCCTTCTCCGCCTCGGCAATCGCTTTGCCGGTGATGGCGCTGTAAATCGTGAGCAGGTTGTTGATGCCGTCCTTGCCCTCAGCGTATCTTACCTCGCTCCCGCTGTCGGTAACCGCACGTTTGATCTTTCTTATAATTTCATCACGTCTGTCAAGAACGGAGATGGCACCGCCGCTAAGGTCTGACTTGCTCATCTTCTTGTCGGGCTCCGTAAGTAACATGATCTTCATTCCAACCTTGGAAATGTAAGGTTCGGGAACTTTGAAAGTGTCACCGTAAACGCCGTTAAAACGCTCTGCAATGTCCCTTGTAAGCTCAAGGTGCTGTTTCTGGTCAAGACCTACGGGAACAAGGTCTGTCTGGTAAAGCAAAATGTCAGCCGCCATGAGCACAGGGTAAGTGAAAAGACCGGAATTAATGTTGTCAGAGTGCTGACGTGATTTATCCTTGAACTGGGTCATTCTTGACAGCTCGCCGAACATTGTGTAACAACCGAGAACCCACGCAAGCTCCGCATGGGCAGGAACATGGCTTTGAATAAACAAAATGTTCTTTTCGGGATCAATGCCCGCCGCAATGTAAAGCGCAAGCATCTCAACGCTTCTTCTGCGAAGCTCCGCAGGAGTCTGTCTGACGGTAATGGTATGCATGTCTACGGAACAAAAGAGACAGTTGTATTCGTCCTGAAGCTTAACCCAGTTTCTGAGCGCTCCAAGGTAGTTAC
This sequence comes from Clostridia bacterium, assembly GCA_017531625.1. Classification (GTDB taxonomy): domain Bacteria; phylum Bacillota; class Clostridia; order Oscillospirales; family CAG-382; genus SIG636. The sequence goes on from JAFXKQ010000021.1 coordinate 807, forward strand.
CGATGGTAAATTGACCCGAGGGCTGAATGCCGGAAAAAATCGTCTTTTTTATCTCAGGCTTCGCTTCGATTTTAACTTCGTTATCCATTTTATTATTTCCTCTTGTGTAAAAATTTTATCAAAAAGTCTTATCTGCCCCTGCCCTTTATGCCGAGCTCTTCTCTGAGCAAATCACCGAGGCGCTGAATTCCCTCAACGATGTCCTCATCGGAGGGGGTGGAGAAATTAAGTCTGAAGGAACGGCTTACCTCTCCCTCGTTAGGCAGGAAGGTAGCACCGGAAACCACCGCAATTTTGTGTTCCATCGCTTTTTTTGCAAACGCCGCACTGTCGTACCCTTCGGGAAGAGTTACCCAAATAAACATTCCACCCTCGGGAATAGTGTGCTTAACACAATCGGGGAAGCACTGATTTATGCAGTAAAGCATAAGTGAACATCTCGAACGGTAAAGATCCTTTATCTTCTTAATATGAGCATCAAGATCGTAATCTTCCATAAACCTGGAAGCAAGCATCTGACTCATGATGTTTGTGTGGGTATCGCTTACCTGCTTCAAAACGGTAGCCTTAGCGATTATGTCCTCGTGGGCGCAAAGGTAACCTACTCTCATGCCCGCAGAAAGGATCTTTGAAAACGAACCGCAATAAATAACACGGCCGTCCGTATCCAGACTCTTTATCTCAGGCTCGGGAACCCCCGTAAATCTGAGTTCAACATAAGGGTCATCTTCAAGAATGCAAACGTCGTATTTCTGAGCAAGCTCCAAAACCTGCTTACGCTTTTTAAGCGTCATGGTGATTCCCGAAGGGTTCTGGAACGTGGGGATGAGATAAATGAGCTTAACATTCTCGTTTTCTTTAAGTGCCTTTTCGAGCTTCTCCACGGAAATGCCGTCGTCCTCCATGTCAACGCCCACAATTTTAAGATTGTACGCACGGAAAGCATTAAGCGCACCGATAAAGCTGGGGTTTTCACAAATGACCACATCTCCCTCATTACAAAGGGCCTTGGCAGTAAGGTCAATAGCCTGTTGCGCTCCCGTAGTAATGATTGTACGGTCAAAATCCTTACCTACAAAAAACTTCTCTTTAAGTCTTGCCTGAATCTGCTCAATAAGACGGGGATATCCCTCCGTGACGCTGTATTGAAGCGCCGCTGTTGCAGAAGTCTTGAAAATGTCTGCGGAAATCTCTGCAAACTCCTCCACCGGAAAAGAAAGCGGTGAAGGGTTACCCGCCGAAAAAGTTATAGCTCCCTCCGCAGGAATTGTCTTAAAAAGCTCTCTTATGGCTGAGGGTTTAAGATTCTTGCATTTATTCGAAAACTTGAACTCCATAATTCGACCTCAATCCTTCCAAAAACAAAGATTTACGAGATTACTGTGCAGAGAATATACTTTCACATAATAATCTTATTTTACATTATAAGGAAAATTTTTTAAAAGTCAAGATTTAATATTGAAAACCGCTTGAAAAGCAACTTTTTTTGTAGTATACTGTGGTGGTTGTAGTATGATTTTACGAAAGGAGGCACAGTATATCCCTCTATCAACCATTCAGGGGTGTATTGCATTTTCTATGCCAAACAAGATTATCGCCGAAACTTCGGCACGTCACGTACACTTGACCGTAGAGGACGTTGAAGCCCTTTTCGGCAAAGGACATAAGCTCACTCCCAAAAAGATGCTTTCTCAGCCCGGCCAGTTTGCCTGCGAGGAAAGAGTTACCATCGAAGGTCCTAAGAACGCTATTAAAAACGTTATCATCATCGGTCCCGAGCGTAAAGCTTCTCAGGTTGAGGTTTCACTCACCGACGCAAGAGGACTCGGCATTGAAGTTCCGATAAGAGAATCGGGCGACCTTGACGCAAGTGCTCCCATTAAGGTTATCGGTCCCGAGGGTGAAGTTTCACTCCCCCAGGGCGCAATCGCTTCTCAGCGTCACATTCACCTCACTCCCGAGGTTGCGGCAGAATTAAATGTCGTTGATAAGGAAATCGTCCTCGCAAAGCTCAACACCAGACGCGCTCTCATTTTTGACGACGTTGTTGTAAGAGTAAGCTCCAGCTACGCTCCCGCTTTACACATTGACACAGACGAAGCTAACGCAGCAGGCAGTGCAGGCGAAGTTTACTGCGAACTCATTAAGAAGTAAATCATAATAGTTGAATATATCAAGAAAGGAAAAGTAACATACTCAGTTATTCTCACGAAGTTGAAACCATGTGCACCGTAGCAAAAGGTCCCAAGCACGGTCCCGCACCCATTCCCGAAGAGGGAAGATGGGTGAAGCCCTATGAGATAAAGGACATTTCCGGTCTTTCCCACGGTATCGGTTGGTGCGCACCCCAGCAAGGTTGCTGCAAACTCACCCTTAACGTTAAGGAAGGTATCATTCAGGAAGCTCTCGTTGAAACCCTCGGTTGTTCTGGTATGACCCACTCCGCTGCAATGGCAGGCGAAATTCTTCAAGGCAAGACAATTCTTGAAGCGCTCAACACCGACCTCGTTTGTGACGCTATCAACGTAGCAATGCGTGAAATTTTCAAGCAGCTCGTTTACGGTAGAACCCAGACCGCTTTCTCTGAAAACGGACTTCCCATCGGCGCATCCCTCGAAGACCTCGGTAAAGGTCTCCGTTCTCAGGTTGGTACAATCTTTGCAACCAACGCAAAGGGCGTTAGATACCTCGAAATCGCAGAAGGTTACATCCTCTCCATCGGTCTTGACGCAGACAACGAAGTTATCGGTTATAAGTTCGTACACCTCGGCAAGATGATGGAAATGATCCGCAAGGGTGTTGACCCCAAGGAAGCTTACGAAAAGAACATTAACAGCTACGGCAGATACAACGATGCGGTCAAGTACATTGACCCCCGTAACGAATAATTAAGGAGGGGCAGTAAAAATGGTAAAATTTGAAGGTTACGATAGACGAATTGACAAAATAAACGTGTGCCTCGCCGAATACGGCATTGCTTCCCTCGAAGAAGCTAAGGAAATTTGCACCGCTAAGGGCATCGACGTTGAAGGCATCGTAAAGGGCGTTCAGCCCATCGCATTTGAAAACGCGGTATGGGCTTACACACTCGGCGCAGCCATCGCTTTGAAGAAGGGCATCACCACAGCCGCTGAAGCTGCAGAAGCTATCGGCATCGGTCTTCAGGCATTCTGTATCCCCGGCTCCGTTGCTGAAAACCGCAAGGTTGGTCTCGGTCACGGCAACCTCGCTGCAATGCTTCTCAGAGAAGAAACAAAGTGCTTCTGCTTCTTGGCAGGCCACGAGTCCTTCGCTGCAGCTGAAGGCGCTATCGGTATCGGTCTTCAGGCATTCTGTATCCCCGGCTCCGTTGCTGAAAACCGCCAGGTTGGTCTTGGCCACGGTAACCTCGGCTCGATGCTCCTCTCCGAGGAGACCGAGTGCTTCTGCTTCCTTGCAGGTCACGAGTCCTTCGCGGCTGCAGAGGGCGCTATCAAGATCGCTCTTAACGCTAACAAGGTAAGAAACAAGCCTCTTCGCGTTATCCTCAACGGTCTTGGTAAGGACGCAGCTATGATTATTTCCAGAATCAACGGCTTTACATACGTTCAGACCGAATTCGATCCTTACACTGAAGAAGTTAAGGTAGTTATGGAAAAGGCATACTCTGACGGTGACAGAGCTAAGGTTAAGTGCTACGGCGCTGACAGCGTTCCCGAGGGTGTTGCAATAATGAAGCTCGAGAAGGTTGGCGTTTCTATTACCGGTAACTCCACTAA
>JAFXKQ010000022.1 GCA_017531625.1 Clostridia bacterium
ATATCATAGGTACTCGAGTGACAAATTCCCGTACGCACCAAGCAAAGGCGTATAAAATATATATACACCGCTGCTTGTACTATGCAGCAGAGATTCGTCTGTTTTACTTACCTGCCTTAGGACGCTTAGCACCGTACTTAGAACGGCCCTGCATTCTCTTGGCAACACCCTGTGCGTCGAGTGTACCACGAATAATGTGATAACGCACACCAGGGAGGTCTTTTACACGTCCGCCACGGATCAAAACAACGCTATGTTCCTGAAGATTGTGACCAATTCCGGGAATGTAAGCTGATACTTCGATACCGTTGCTGAGTCTAACTCTGGCAATTTTACGAAGAGCAGAGTTCGGCTTTTTCGGTGTAGCAGTCTTTACGGCTGTGCAGACGCCTCTCTTCTGCGGAGAATCGTTATCGGTCAGCTTGCGCTTCATAGAGTTGTAACCCTTTAAAAGTGCAGGAGCCTTAGCTTTCTTCTCAACATTTTCACGTCCACTGCGAACCAACTGGTTAAAAGTAGGCATAACACACCTCCTATAAAAAATGTATATGACGCAGACAGGATAATCCTGCCTGCGTTATATCTATTCATCATGCAAAACACAGTTTCGCATACTATTGAATTTTAGCACCAAAATAACCGCTTGTCAATAGTCTTTTAATAAATTTTTACACTTTTTAGCAAAATTATTCAGCTATTGCGGCATTTTCGGTTTCTTCGGCTGCTTCTGCAGCTATAGGTGCATTATTATCCTTAAACTTCATACCTGTACCTGCAGGAATAAGCTTACCGATAATAACGTTTTCCTTAAGACCGAAGAGAGGATCAACCTTACCCTTAATTGCAGCTTCGGTAAGAACACGAGTAGTTTCCTGGAAGGAAGCGGCGGAAAGGAAGGATTCGGTAGCAAGAGAAGCCTTAGTAATACCTAAAAGTAAAGGCTTATAGGAAGCAGGAACAAGTCCTACCTCACCTGCATTAAGTCTTTCTTCAATAGCACGGTTAGCGGCACGAACCTCTTCAATGTCATAACGAACATTTTGGAGAAGCTCGGTTGAGCCGGGCTCGGTAATAAGGTACTTCTTCATCATCTGACGAATAATAACCTCTATATGCTTATCGTTGATATCAACACCCTGTGTACGGTAAGCGTTCTGAATTTCAGCAATAATATAGTGCTGAACTGCTTCGGGGCCCTGAGCCTCAAGAATATCCTGAGGATACTTAGAACCGGAAATAAGAAGCTGACCGGGGAGAACGAAATCTCCGTCCTGAACAAGGGGATTAACACCGTAAGGAATAGCAATTTTTTCTTCAGTTTCCTCATTGCGGATATTAATAATCTTACTCTTCTTTTCATCAACGATAGATACCTGACCGCCGATTTTAGCTATAAGACCGCAATGCTTGGGACGACGAGCTTCGAAAAGCTCTTCAACACGAGGAAGACCCTGTGTAATATCTTCAGTACTTGCAATACCACCGGTATGGAAGGTACGCATTGTAAGCTGGGTACCGGGTTCACCGATGGACTGTGCAGCCACGATACCGACAGCCTCGCCTGCAGTAACAGGCTTACCTGTTGCAAGGTTAGAGCCGTAGCACTTCTTACATACACCGTGGTCGGACAAACAACTGAGAATAGAACGGATCTCAACCTCTTCGACGCCGGTAGCGCAGATTCTCTTCGCGTCGTCTGCAGTAAGGAGAGTATTGGAGTCAGCAATAACCTCACCTGTAGCAGGATCAACAAAGTCGTGGAGGAGATAACGTCCTGCAAGACGTTCCTCAAGAGGCTCGATAACGTGGTTACCGTCCTTAATTTCGGAAACGATAAGGCCTTCGGTAGCGCCACAATCGTCTTCACGGATAATAACGTCCTGAGAAACGTCAACGAGACGACGGGTAAGGTAACCCGAGTCAGCTGTACGAAGCGCGGTATCGGCAAGACCCTTACGAGCACCACGGGAGGAAATAAAGTACTCAAGTACGTTAAGACCTTCACGGTAGTTAGCACGAATGGGAACCTCAATAACCTTACCTGCAGTATTTGCAATAAGACCACGCATACCTGCGAGCTGACGAATCTGGCTCATAGAACCACGGGCGCCCGAGTCAGCCATCATAAAGATGGGGTTGAACTCGTCAAGATTACATTTAAGAGCATCAGCAACGTCTTCGGTAGCCTTGTTCCAAATTTCAATAACGTGGCGGCTACGCTCTTCGTTGCTCATAAAACCACGACGGTACTTCTTGGTAACCTTATCAATTTCAGCTTCGGCATCCTTCATAATATCGCCCTTGATTTCAGGAATAACGGCATCGAATACTGCAACGGTGATAGCACCCTGAGTAGAATACTTAAAGCCGGTAGCTTTAATATTATCAAGAACGATGGAGGAATCGCTTGTGCCCTTAAGAGCAATACATCTGTCAATAATTTTGCTAAGCTGCTTCTTACCAACCTTGTTCTGAATAATATCATCATTACTCTTAACAGAGGTAGCCTTATCATCCTTAAGGGAGAATGTCCACTCAAGGTCAAGCTCATGACCCTCTACGTCACGCTTAACAAAGCCTAAATCCTGAGGAAGCGATTCATTGAAAATAATGAAGCCAACAGTACACCAAACGAGTCTGGAAAGTCCGTCCTCGCGGGTGTAACGAACACGGATAGGAGCGTGGAGACCGATAAGACCGTTTGAATAAGCCATAATAGCTTCATCCTTATCACGGAATACCTTATTGGTACCCTGCTCTTCCGACTTAACAATAGTAAGATAGTAGGAACCGAGAACCATATCCTGTGTAGGAACTACAACAGGCTTACCGTCAGAAGGCTTAAGCAGGTTGTTAGCGGCAAGCATAAGGAAGCGTGCCTCGGCCTGAGCCTCTGCAGAAAGAGGTACGTGAACAGCCATCTGGTCACCGTCGAAGTCGGCGTTATATGCGGTACAAACAAGAGGATGAAGCTTTAAAGCCTTACCTTCTACAAGTACGGGCTCAAATGCCTGAATACCGAGACGGTGAAGTGTAGGAGCACGGTTAAGAAGCACGGGGTGCTCCTTAATAACGGTTTCGAGTGCATCCCAAATATCACCGCTTGCACGTTCAACTGCTTTTCTTGCGGCCTTAATATTGGGAACCTTCTTTTCCTCAACAAGGCGCTTCATTACGAAGGGCTTGAAGAGCTCAAG
>JAFXKQ010000023.1 GCA_017531625.1 Clostridia bacterium
CAATTTTTGTCCCTTTGAGCGAAAACCCTTTAGTTTCTGGGTTTCCTGCCCCGACATCTAAATCGGTTAGCATTGTTGGTTGCGGGGGCAGGATTTGAACCTACGACCTCCGGGTTATGAGCCCGACGAGCTACCGAGCTGCTCTACCCCGCGATATAGTATTTTTTGGGTTTCCTTTGCATCCCCCGAAGGGTGGTGCCGGAAACCGGGCTTGAACCGGTACGAGATTTGAGTCTCACGGGATTTTAAGTCCCGGGCGTCTGCCAATTCCGCCACTCCGGCACGGCATCAGTTAGTATACCATTCTTTCGGCGGCTTGTCAAGCCTTTTTTTGTTTTTTACGCAAATTATTAATACAATTGCAAACTGCGGGCATTCCGCTGTTTAAAATGTAGTCAGTGGTTCCCGAATTCTGTAAAAAACGCTTAAAGACTTGACACCGCACTTCCTTCGCCCCGAAGGTCTTCACTGTCTATTATATGCACAAGTCTCTGAAATGATTCGGCAATTAAAAAAGACTGCCAAAGATTCTTCAAAATCCTCAACAGTCTTCTTCAGCGTTTTAGTTTTTTAGCCCGTTATTTTATCAGGCCTGCATCAAGCTTTAAAATGTAAGCCGCATCTAAGGCGTCTGCCGTTCCGTCAGCGTTAATGTCAGCCGAAATGAGCTGTTCTCCGTCAAGGCTTGCAAGCCCTGCATCCGCCTGCAAAATCAAAGCTGCGTCCAGGCTGTCCACGCCGCCGTCGCCGTTTACATCACCGAGGGGCGATTCAAAAGCCTCAAAATCAATCTGTACTGCCGTTACTGAGTCGGAATCCAAGGGGAGCTGTCCGTCCCAAGTGATGAACTCGCTCTGCTCTGCGGTGGAGATTAACGCTGTCATTCCGTTGGCTGCCGTGATTTCTGTACGGAGCATAGCTCCTTTTTCACCGTACGCCTCTAAGTTTCCGCTGTGGGCGGAAAGCTTTGCCGTAAGGTTTGAAACCGGTTGCAAGCCGTGGCTTTTGCCCTTGGCAACAAGCTCTCCGCTTTTTACCGAAATCAAGTCAGCGCAGATTCCCACGCTCTCCTCGGCGTTTCCGCCTTCGCATGTCAAGCTTGCTCCGTCAACGGTGAGGGGGCGTCTCAAATAACAGTAAATCCCTGCTGAGAGTTTTTCTGCGTTGCCGCCCTTGGCGTTTACACTAACCCCTTCCTGGAGCTCCGCTCCAAGATAAGCAAGGATGCCAAGGCTTACGCTTGCGTTGTTCCCGCCCGTCGCGTTGATTTTTGTGCCGCCCTCAACTGTGAGTGTTCCCACGGATACCAAGCCGAAGCTTGCATTTTTACAAGCATCGCCACCCGAAATGTTAAGGGTTCCTTTTCCGCAAATCAAGGTGTCGCCGCCCAAAATTAAGCCTGCACTGTCGCCTTTTGCCTTCTCGGGAAGCTTTAATGTAACGTTTCCGCTGATGCGCACGGTTAAATACTCCAACTCGGAAGCGATACAAGTCTCGTATTCAACAAATTCGGCATCGCTGTAAACGCTTACCACGGCACTCTTGACTGTTGCACCGTCCGAGAGGAACAGAACTCCGTTTTCCGAATCGAAACGAACTTTCCCGTCGCCGAGAACGTTGCCTTTGTTTTCCGACGTTATCTGCACGCCCTCCACCCACAAGGGAAACAGCGTCTTTTCCATCGAGTCTGCAAAAGCAGTTCCCGTAGGTAGAATTCCAACCGCAACTAAAATAGCCATAACAAGACATAACGGCTTCAACAAACCTTTTTTCACAGAAAAACCTCCTTACGGTGTCATAAATCTATAAATAACATAAAAACAAGTCGATAAAAACCCCTCTGTTTATAACACGTACAAACTCTCAAAAAGTCACATTTGTTTTTTGCACATTTGTGCGCAAGGAACGGAAACGGGGGCTTGAAAAGTGCGTTTTTTTGTGGTACAATAGCCGAAGCTTTGTTTGAGCATGAGTTAGGTTTTTTGGAGGAGCAAATGATTAAGAAATTCATCGGTGATAAGCGTTTTTATAAACGGATAATAGTGCTGATGTTACCTATACTGATACAGAACGGAATCACCAATTTTGTCAACATGCTCGACAACATCATGGTTGGGCGAGTGGGCGAGATAGAAATGACAGGGGTTTCAAGTACGAACCAGTTGATTTTTGTGTTTAATCTCTGCATTTTCGGTGCGGTTTCGGGTGCGGGAATCTTCGGGGCGCAGTTCTTCGGAAGCGGAGACACAAAGGGGCTTAGAAACACCTTCCGCTTTAAGATGATTTTCTGTACGGTGCTCTCTGTTGCTGTTGGTGCGGTTTTTCTGTTCTTCGGCGAGGACCTAATCTGGCTGTACCTTAAAAGTGAAAAGAACACCGCAAACGCCACAGCGGCATTGGCTCACGGCTACGATTACCTTAAAATAATGCTGATAAGCTTCATTCCTGCGGGAATCGTTCAATGCTATTCCAGCACGCTCAGGGAAACAGGGAAAACCGTTCCGCCCATGATGGCAGGCGTGATTGCGGTTTTGGTCAATTTGGTGCTTAATTACGTGCTGATTTTCGGCAATTTCGGCGCTCCCGCTCTCGGAGTTGCCGGTGCTGCCATCGCCACGGTGACGGCAAGGTTCGTGGAGTTTTTTATTCTTGTTGTCTGGACAGCGAGGCACAGAGAAAGCAATCGGTTTATCATCGGTGCATACAAATCCTTGCGTGTTCCCTTAAAACTTGTAAAACAAATCGTGGTTAAGGGTTTTCCGCTTATGCTCAACGAAACCATGTGGGCACTTGGCATGGCGTTCCTCAACCAGTGCTATTCTCAGAGGGGAATGGCGGTGGTTACGGCGAACAACATAGTGCAGACCTTCTTCAACGTGTTCTCAGTTGCGTTTATGGCGGTGGGAGTTTCCATCGGCATCATTCTCGGACAGTTGCTCGGCGCAGGAAAAACCGAAGAGGCAAAGGATACCGCAACAAAGCTGATTGCCTTCTCCGTCTTTACAAGTGTCGTGTTTACCGTGCTGTTTGCGGTCAGCGCAATCTTTATTCCCGAAATCTACAAGATAGATTCAAGTGTAAAACTCCTTGCCACACGTATGATGCAGATTTGTGCTCTGGCGATGCCTCTTGACGCCTTTGCAAACTCGTCTTATTTCACCTTGCGTTCCGGCGGTGAAGCCTTAATTACTTTTATCTTTGATTCGGGCTTTGTGTGGGTGGTTGCGGTGCCTACGGCGTTTGTTTTGAGCCGATTCACGGAGATTCCGATTTTACCGCTCTATGCTGTGTGTCAGGGAATAAACATCATAAAGTGCGCTATTGGGCTGTACTTTGTCAAAAAAGGCAAATGGATAAAAAACATTGTTAGTCTGTGAGCCGTTTTTCAAGACTCCAAAAGCCGAAAAGCGAAAAAAGAGAAACAAATTAAGGAAATTAGAGAAAGAACAACTAAAAAGCTTGCTCTCCGAAAAGACGGAAAGCAAGCTTTGTTTTTTAGTTATCTGTGCCGTTTGGCGATGCCCGACCAAACCACGATCACCACCTGCGCAGGTGCGCCGATGACGAAAATGAGCCAGTAGTTGAGGCCGTTAACGAAGAAGCTCAGGTAGATTGCCGTAAGTAAGCTCCACATCAGAAACGAAATCAGTGTGTAATTAAGCCGCTTGTTGAACCAGATGGAATTAAGTACCAGCCACACCACGAAGGAAAGCGGTACGGCCCAGATGAAAGCCAGCCAATGGAAGTTGATTTCGGGAAGTGCCAATTCGAGCAGAACGAAAACAAGAGTTGTAACGAGCCAAACCGCAAGAATCGCCGCGGCTGTGATAAACCCGTGACTGAAACGGGCGGCCGTTTTGATTTCCTCGGGTGCGTGTTCTTCGTTAACAAGGTAATCCAAGGTAACGCCAAACAAATCGGCAATTTGTTTAAGAACCGTAACGTCGGGGAGCGACTCTCCTCTCTCCCACTTGGAAACCGCTTTGTCGGAGTAATTAAGTTTTTCTGCCAGCTCAAGCTGAGTAAAGCCGTGAGCGACCCGAAGATCGGAAATGTTTTTGGCAATGACGGACTTTAAATCTTGCATAAAAAATCTCCAAAAAACCTGAAAAAGCCCCACTCTACCGTGAGTGGAATCCGAAAATTAACAAACAATCCAAGAAACGTCTTAACTCATTATAACACAACGAACTCCCCAAGGCAAGACAAAACTTCCGCTAAAATCAAGGATTTTTCGGTACTCTACCGTGAGTAGAGAGCACTTTCGAAACTCTACCGAGGCAAACCCTGACAGTTTAGTCGGATTTTACAACGGTAGGTTGTGATTTGGGCGGCAAAGGCTTAAAATGTTTTCAACGGTTCGGCGCATTGAACGTTCAAAACATCGAAGGACGTGGTCGGTCAGCGTCGGGAACTAAAAAGCGAAAAATCTTTTTCGGGATACAAAAACAAAAAATCAAAAATCATTTTAAAAATCATTTGCGGTACAGAGCACTTGGTTAATTAAAAAAGTGAATTAACCAAGTCAAAAAACGGAGGATAGAATTTTATGGACATAAAAAACATTTGCTTCTTTGGGGATTCCATTGCCAAGGGAGTGGTTTATGACAGCGAGAACCAAAAGTACAAGGTGTCGCCCACGGGCTTTGCGTCTTTGATGTCGGAAAAGCTACACACCTTGATAAACAACTACGCCGTGTTCGGCTGTACCGTGCAGGCGGGGCTTAAAAGGTTAGGGCGCTACGCAGAGGATTTGGAAAACTGCGACCTTGTGATGCTTGAATTCGGCGGTAACGACTGCGACCACAACTGGCAAGCGATTTCCGACAACCCCACGGGCGAGCATCATCCCAATCTTGAGCCGTCAGAGTTTGAGAGTCTTTACGAAACCATGGTAACAAAGCTTAAAGCCCTCGGTAAGAACGTGGTAATGCTTAATCTTCCGCCCATCCATGCAGAAAAATACTTTGCCTGGATAAGCAGGGACAGAAGCGCAAAGAACATTTTAAATTGGCTTGGCGGAAATGAGAATCGCATTTACACATGGCATGAAATGTACAACAAAGCGTTAAGCTCCGTGGCAAAAAGGCAGTCTGTACCCCTACTCGACATAAGAAGCGCATTTCTTGACCGTAGGGACTACGCCGACCTCATCTGTGAGGACGGAATTCACCCCAACGAGGAAGGGCATAAGCTTATCGCTGACACCTTGTTAAAAGCGTGTGAGGAAAGCCCCTTTTTCGGCAAAGTTCTCGCATAAAGAATTGTAAATCAAAGCAAAAACAAAGTCAGAGAAAAAACTAAAAGAAAAACTTCCGACTCCGTTTCTCCTTTTTTTCGGAGGTAAAAGAAAAAGCTACGGCACGTACTGCGCCGTAGCTTTTTTGTGTTTTAAGTCAAGGTTTTTCGCTGTTCTTTGTAAAAATCTTACAGTTCAATGAATGAATGTCAAGCTTAAAGCTTTTCAATCAAGCCCGCGTCAAACATAAGAATACGTGCCGCATCCATTGAATCAACTGCGCCGTCGCCGTTTACGTCGCAAGCGGCAAAGTCTGCCTCGGTAAGTTCAACGAGCCCCGCATCCATCATAAGAATACGTGCTGCATCCATTGCATCTACTGCACCGTCGCCGTTGGCATCGCCGAGAATTGCTGTGCTCTGGTCAGCCAAGAAAACGATTTCCGCACCAAGCAGCCATTCATTGGAAGCGCCAAGGGTGATTTCGTTCCAATCTGCTTCGGAGCCTTCATAGTAAACTGTTTTGAGGTTGGAATCATAATCAAACACCCATTCTCCGATGACAGCAACGTTTTCGGGCAGGGTAATGCTTGTAAGGTTAGAGCAGTATTCAAAGGCACCGTCGCCGATGGAAAAGAGACTGTCGGGCAAGGTGACGCTTGTCAAAGCGGAGGAGTATGCAAAGGCATAATCACCAATGGCTGTAACGCCTTCTTCAACAACTATTGCGGTGTATTCCAGTCTTAAATCGAACCAAGGAGCGGGATCGGACCAAGGAGCGTAATCTCTCATAGCACCGTTACCGCTGACGGTAAGAACGCCGTCTTCGATAATCCAGCTAATGTTTCCGTCCGTACCGCTTGGGATGCCCAAG
>JAFXKQ010000024.1 GCA_017531625.1 Clostridia bacterium
AACGATGTCAACTGCAACGCAGTCAGCGCCATTGTACTGAGCATCGGAAGCTGTCATAGCGAGAGCGAAGCTGTCGGTGGAAGGAGTGTCACTGCTGGATGCGCCGCCCCAAACTTCGATTTCGCCGAGAGCGAGAACATATTCGAAGGTAGGAGCAACAGTAATCTTCATATATCTAGCGGTTGCAGGAGCATTAAGGGTGTAAGTAACCTTGAGATTTGTGTAACCGTCAACAGCTTCTTCTACATAAGAACCTGTTGCTGTTGTCCAGGTAGCATTGTCTGTAGAAACTAAAACCGCGATCTTGGAAGAGTCGAACGCTCTTGCATCGGCAGAAGCGTCAGCAGCATAAGAATTACGGCTGTAAATAACTACAGAAGAGATGTCGGTCTTGGTTGCGCCAAGGTCAAAGGTAACGTCCCAAACGGATGCGGTACCGCACAATTCAAGAGCTTCAGCCTGAGCGGAAGCGTTAACGCCGTCGGTAAGAACTGCATAAGTCTGAGCACCACCAGAGGAGAGGTAGCCACCGGTAGCTTCTGCGCCGTGGTTGATGTTATCGAACACGGAAGTAGCTGTAAGGCCGGAAACATAGTTTGTAGCTACGCCGGGGGTAACAACGGGAGTGTCTGTAGAACCGCCGCCTTCACCGCTGGTGCCTACGGAACCCATGATTTCGATCTCACCGATAGCGAGAACGTATTTGGGAGAAGAAGCAGAGATCTTAACTGTCTTACCTGTAACAGGTGCATTGAAGGTGTAAGCATACTTGGTGTCTGCATAACCGTAAGTAAGACCGCTTGTGGAAACGCCTGTACCTGCAACAGTAACACCGTCAACGGTTACTGCGAAAGTGTCTGCGTTCCAGGCTCTGGTGTCATCTGCGCCGGAAGTAAGACCGTCAAAGAAGTAAACTGCAACGGAAGAAAGGGTGGAAGTCTCAGCCAAAGTAAAGGTAAATTCCCATACTCTGTTTGAGCCGAGAAGCTCAAGAGTTGTAGACTGTGCTGTACCGTAGTCACCATCAGTAACTGCAGTAAGAGCCTGAGCGCCACTTGGATGAGCTGTGTAACCCTCGGCAGAACCAAACACAACTGTTGTGCCATCTGCGCCAACCACTGCGGGGGTCAAGCCATTTGCGAGGTTTGTGTCTGCAGCGGAAACAACTGCGGGGAACGCAACCAAAAGGCTGAGAACCATAACAATTGCCAACGCCATAGACAAACGACGGGAATGTGTTTTCATGTTTTTTCCTCCTAAATATTGTTTATATATTTATTTTCTTTTCTACATATTGTATTGATTTTTTTGACCTGAGAAACCGATTTTTTGCTATATATATTAATAAGAAAATTTTTTCCGGTTTCCCTCTGTTTCCAAGGCTTTTTGCCCGAAAATTGACGAGGTGACGCCTTGGTCCCAAGTTACGTCTAAGTATAACACCGCAAAAACGCCTTGTCAACAGCAAAATTGAAAATTAACGAATTTTAATAAACTTTTTCGTCACCAATTATGCACGTTGCACAAGGCGTTTGACGGGATTTTGTTTAAAAGTGTTGACCGTCGGATTTTTTGAAAGAATCAAAGCTTTCGGCCGAGAATCTGCACCTGTTCCTCTTTGAATGCGGTAAAGGTACCCGCTTCAAGATGCTCTCTGATGTCCCTCATCAACTTGTTGTAAAAGTACAGATTGTGGTAAACGCATAGGCGCATTCCCAACAGTTCCCTGGCTTTGAAAAGGTGGCGGATGTATGAACGTGTGAAGGTTTTACAAACCGTGCAGTCGCAGTTCTCGTCGATGGGTCTGGGGTCACGGAGGTACTTGTTGTTGTTCAAATTAACCAAGCCTTGAGAAGTGAACACGTTGCCGTGACGGGCGTTTCTTGACGGCATAACGCAGTCAAAGAAGTCAACACCCCTTGAAACCGCTTCTAAAATGTTAATGGGCGTACCTACTCCCATAAGGTAACGGGGCTTATTAACGGGCATGTGAGGTTCTACCGCTTCAATAATGCGGTACATCTCGTCCGCCGTTTCTCCCACGGCAAGTCCGCCGATGGCAAAACCGTCAAGGTCAAGCTTTTTTATCTCGTTCATGTGCTTGATACGCAAATCCTCGTAAATGCCGCCCTGATTGATTCCGAAAAGCATCTGGTGCCTGTTAATTGTTTCGGGCAAGGAATTTAGACGTTCCATTTCTTCCTTGCAACGGTGAAGCCAGCGGGTAGTACGTTCGCACGAGTTTGCAATGTAGGAATGCTCAGCCGTGGAAACACAGCATTCGTCAAACGCCATCGCAATTGTAGAAGCGAGCTTTGACTGAATTTGCATGCTGACTTCGGGGCTCATGTAAATTTTTGCACCGTCAAAATGGGAAGCGAAAGTAACTCCGTCCTCGTGAATGTTTCTCAGCTGAGAAAGAGAAAACACCTGAAATCCGCCGCTGTCCGTCAAAACGGGCTTGTCCCAATTAAAAAACCTGTGAATTCCGCCCATGTCATAAATAACGTCCTCGCCCGGGCGGACGTGAAGGTGGTAAGTATTTGAAAGCTCTACCTGACAGCCGAGCTCCTTCAAATCAGCGGTAGAGATTCCGCCCTTGATTGCGGCGGAAGTGCCCACGTTCATAAAAACGGGGGTCTGTATGTCGCCGTGGACGGTAGAAAGCACACCTCTGCGTGCCGCACCCTCGGTCTTTAACAGCTTAAACTCAGACATAGCTACTCCTTTTAACGTCTTTTTTAGAAAAACAACGTCCTGTTCGGCTTATTTAGCCTTAAATTTCCTTATTCTTTTACGTTGTTTTGATTTGCTCTTGCGTCCTTGCGGGGTTCTAACGGTCAAACCATTTGTCCATCTCTTTTTTTGAGAACTCTTTCATGATGGGCCTACCGTGGGGACAGTACTTAATGTTTCCTTCTTCGAAAAGGCTGTCCACAAGCCACTTGTTATGAACCTCTCCGTTCTTAACGCCCGCTTTTAGTGCCGCTTTGCACGCCAAAGTGTAAAGCGCACGGTCACAGCGCTCCTTAAATGACAGGCTCGCCCCGTCAAGAAGCTCTTTCGCAAAGCCTTGCATCAAAGCATCAAGATCCTTTATTTCCTTAATCGCCGCAGGAACCGCACGCACGATGATTGCATCATCTCCAAAGGGCTCCGCATCAAAACCAAACTCCGAAAGGGAACCCAGATTCTGCGAAAGCACTGCCGCCTCCTCTGCGTTCAGACTTACCACGATTCCCGCTAAAAGCTGTTGGCTTTCCGCCGTTTTGTTGCGGGCAAGTCTCTCGTAGAGAAGCCTCTCATGTGCGGCGTGTTTATCTATAATGTAAAAAGTCTTTTCAGTTTCAACCAAAAGGTAAGCGTCAAACGCCTCGCCCACAAGCTTGTAGACAGGCGCTGTGCTCATCTCTTTCTGTTCATAAACGGCCTTTTCCTCTGCGGATTCAAACAAAGCAGGGGTGGAAACCTTGATTTTCTCCTCGACCTCCGCTTCCGCAGGGTTTTCCCTGTCTAAAACCGCAGTGGCTGTTGCCGGAGAAAAGGCAACCCGTTTCTTTGCCGCCTCCGTCTGTGACCTCGTTTCAACCGCTGCAGAACGTGGCAAATTGAACAAAGTTCCGTCAAACACGGGAGCGTGAGCACCCTTTTCGGATTGCTCTTTCTTAGGTGCAGGACTTTCTGTCTTTTTGAACGCCTCTTGCTTTGCTGTTTCCGTCTGTTGCGATGAAACAAAAACCTCGTCCTGTTCTTTCGGCACAGGGATCTCCACTTCGTTTTTCAGAAGTTTCTTTTCACGTTCTTCTTCTGTGCTGAAAGCATCCTTCCGCACGAGAGCATCTTTTACCCCGTAATAAACCGCTTCGTAAATCTTTCTTTCGTCCGCAAACTTGATCTCAATTTTAGCGGGGTGAACATTAACGTCCACAAAGAGCGGAGGAACAGAAACAAAAAGCACCGCCGCAGGGAACTTCCCTCCGGGCAGAAAACTCTTGAACGCCTCGCTCAACGCCGCTTGCACCGTCTTTGAAACAATGTACCTTCCGTTAACGAAAACGTTTTGCGCGCCTCTGTTCCCTCTCGCAAACTCAGGCAGGGAAACGTAACCTCTAACGCTGACAAAATCGAGGTCATACTTAACCTCGGTAAAACCCTTCGCCATTTGCCGTCCCATAACCGAGTAAATGGCAGAAAACAGCTTGCCGTCGCCGCTTGTGGAAACCTTCATTTCACCGTTACTGATAAATTTAAAGGCGATTCCCGGATTTGACAGCGCCGCCTTCTCAACCACAGCCTGCGCTGCCGCCGCTTCCGTAATGTCACGCTTCAAAAACTTGCGTCTTGCCGGCGTATTATAAAAAATGTCGTTGACAAGCACGGTTGTCCCGTCGGGGCAACCGATTTCCTGAACGGAAACCCCGTTTTCGTCGCTGGTCAGAATGTTTCCGAAATTGCTGTCCTTTTGCTTGGAAATGATTTCAAGGCGGGAAACCGCCGCAATCGCCGCAAGCGCCTCCCCTCGAAAGCCCAGAGTCATTACGCCGTCAATGTCTGCTCCCGTCTTTATCTTACTTGTTGCGTGGCGGAGCACCGCCTTGGGCAAATCCGTTGCAGAAATTCCCTTGCCGTTGTCGCTGACTCTGATCCCGCCAATGCCTCCGCCGGTGATTTCGACGGTAATCTCCGTACTTCCGGCGTCAATTGCGTTCTCCACCAGTTCCTTTATTGCAGAAGCGGGGCGGTCAACCACCTCGCCTGCGGCTATCATGTTAGCGCTCTGCGCATCTAAAATGTTTATGACATCCATTTGTTTCTCCGTCATTTACGGTCATTTTGTAACCGTTATGTCAAAATTTCCGTTGTATCTGAATCTTACGTTTTTTCCGTCAATTACCGTGTTGGCTTCACCGCCGGAAAAGCTGAGATTTTCGTCCACGCTCTTGAGGTAAGCCTGCGCCTCCGCTGTGCTTGAACCTCTGATGATGAGCTGGAAAGTTTCAGCATTTTCGAGAATCGAAGTGTTGGGGTTAAAGTAACCGCCGCCCTCGTACTTAGGCAAGCCCTTCAGGTAGGGGTAGCTGTCCCAATCCAGATCCTTTGCGGCAGAAACAAACTCCACGCTGACATCCATTGTGTTTTCAGGGAGGTTTTCGTAAGTTTCGTCATCATAAACCACCCTGTAATACTCCGCATGGGTAAGGGAAACCAAAAGCCCTTGCTCTAAGTTCACAAAAGCGCCGTTTCCTTGAGAAGCACGTTTCTTTTCCGTACAAACAAAGCCCGCCTCCTGAAGAACCTCAACGTACGCCTCGTAGGAATCAAAGTCAAATTCCGAAGCTCTGCAGTAATAACCGCCGAAATTCAAAGGCTCATCCTCAACCACTGCGCCCTCAGGCTTGGGAATTTTGGAAAAAGTGTGATGGGATTCCCATCCAATCCAGTTCCCGCTTTCATCAAACGCCGCATTACTTACTTCCGAAAGATTCCCCTCGGAGCTTACTGCCTCGCCGTCTCCTCCGCAAGCACAAAGGCTCAAAACAAGAAGTGCGGTAAAAAACGCCATTGCCCCTTTTTTCAAAATTCCTATTTTCATTTTTCGTTTCCTTTTCCTGCAAAAACTTCTGCCTTCCTTTATGACTCATTCATAAAGTTTACATACACAGCTATTATATAAATAAAACAATCAAAAGTCAAGGTTTTTGAACATTCAAATCCCCGTGTTACCGTTACGCCGCACAAAAGTTTCTCCGTGAGCCGTTTTTGCTTTCGTTTAACTTAAAAGCTCTCTCAACTTTTCTATGATCTTCTTTTCCCGCCGGCTTACCTTTACCTGCGTCATTCCAAGGATTTCCGCCGTTTTTGCCTGGGAAAGATTTTTGTAGTAGCGCAACAGCATCAGCTTCTTTTCCTCCTCCGGGAGCTCCCGCAACGCTTGGTGCAGAGAAAGGCTTTCGCAAAACGCCGCCGTGCCGTCCGGACTTGACGGCTCCTCAAAGCTCCTCTCACCCACGGGTTCGGAGAGAGAATAAACCGGGCTCGCCGCATCTAAAGCCGCCACCACTTCTTCATCGCTCATTCCGCTTGCCCTCGCAAGCTCCGTAACTCTCGGCTCCGCGCCCGTCTGCATTATCAAACGCTGACGCTCTCTGCACACAAGGGCGCTCTTCCTCTTTGTTTCACGGCTGATTTTGATTATCCCGTCATCCCTTAAATGCTTTTTTATTTCACCGATTATCAACGGCACCGCATAAGTGGAAAACTGAGTGCCATACTCTGTATCAAAACCCCTTATTGCCTTTATCAAACCGATTGAGCCGATTTGTATCAGGTCCTCAAGCTCAGTCCCGCGGTCTCGGAACCTTAAAGCCATCGCCTTGACCAAGCCGAGGTTTTCCCTCACCGCCTCCGCTAAGGCTTCGGCGTCCCCGTCCTTTGCCCTGTTTAAAAGCTCCGCTTCGTTCATTCCCTCGTCACTCGCCCCTTGAAAGCTTTTTTGTCAGCGTTACGCTGGTTCCCGCCCCGAGCCTTGAACTCACCCGCAGTCTGTCACAAAATGCGCCCATCACCGTAAATCCCATTCCGCTTCTTTCGCCCCCGCTGTCCGTGGTGTAAAGAGGTTGCATGGCTTCCTTGACGTTTTCGATTCCCTTTCCCTTGTCTTTCACGGTGATAACCACCTGTCCGTCTCCGTAGTACTTGCCCGAAAGAGTGATTTCTCCCACCGAATCGGGATAAGCATGTACAATGCAATTTGTTACCGCTTCGGAAACCGCCGTTTTTATGTCCGCAAGCTCCGAAACCGTCGGGTCAAGCTGTGAAACAAAGGATGCTGTAAGCATTCTTGCAAATCCTTCGTTGGCAGACCTTGACGGAAAAACCGCTTTAAAGGAGTTCAGCTCCCTGTCTGTTTTTCTTTTTTGTTTCTTTTCAATTACCGCACTGCTCATACACGTTCCGTCCTTTCAATTTTTATCAGCTTGTCCATTCCGGCAAGAAGTAAAATTTTCTCTACCGCCACCGACGGCTCTCTTATTACCATTGAAGCCCCCACGGAAGCGCATTTTTTAAGTCTACCCATCACCAACCCCAGCCCCGACGAATCACAAAAGCTCACTTCCGAAAGGCAAAGGGCAAAGAAACGGGGACGTTCTCTCTCAATGAGACGGTCAAGCTCCGAGCGAAGACTTACCGCCCCGTGATGGTCAAGCTCTCCGTAAAGTGTAACCGTTAACCGCTGTCCCTCCGTTTGACAGGTGTAATGCATAGCTTTTTCCTCCCATGCTTTTCTTTTTGAACAATGATAACACTTTGCTTGCGCAGAATTTGTCGCTTTGCGTTGACAAATTTTTCTTTAAGTTATATAATGAATTCGGTTAAGATTAAGTAACAAAACTTCTGACTGTAAGAAAGGAAAAACTTATGGCTAACATAGTAGAAATAGAAAGATTCCTCAATGAAGCGGTTCCCATCACCTTGGCTGAGGATTGGGATAACAACGGACTCATCGTCTGCCCTGACAGCAAAAAGGAAATTAAAAAAATTCTTATTGCCCTCGACACAACAAGCGGTGCAATAGAGCAGGCAAAAAAGGTAGGCGCAGATGCAATTCTCACCCACCATCCCGTGATGTTTGACGGCATCCGCAAGCTTAAAGACGACAACAGCTCAGGAAAGCGGGTGATTGCGGCAATTAAGGCAAACGTCGCTCTGATAAATTACCACACCTGCCTTGACGCAGCAGTTGGCGGAGTTAACGACTGCATCGTGTCACTCCTTGGGGGCAAGGACGCAAAACCCTTCGGTCAGCTTAATGCAGGTCGGATTTTCGAGCTGGAAGAAGCTGAAAACTACGAAGATTTCTGCAAGAGGGCAGAAACGGCACTCGGCGCACCGATTACGGGGATAAACGCAAACGGAAAAGTGAAAAAGGTTGCCGTTTTAGGCGGTAGCGGAAAAAGCTTCCTTGGCGACGTGCTTGCTTGCGGTGCAGACACCTTCCTTTCCGGGGAACTGAATTACAGCACACAGCTTGACGCAAGAGAAATGAACCTCAACACGGTTTGTGCTACCCATTACCTTACCGAGGCAACGGTGTTGCCTTATCTTGCCGAGCTGGTTGGCAAAGGTTTTCCCGAAATCGAGACGGAAATCTATCGCGACGACTTGAAGTTTTAACCGACACGGCTTTGAAAGCTGATTCAAAGCTACAAACCCTTTTACGGAGGACTGATTTTGGCACTTGACGGACTTTTCTGTTACGCCTTGGG
>JAFXKQ010000004.1 GCA_017531625.1 Clostridia bacterium
GCAGTCAGGTGCAAAACCGTGAAACCGCAATGCGAATGCTCAAAAGCCGTTTGCTTGAAATTAAAGAACGTGAGAAGCTTGACAAAATCGACGACATCAAGGGAGTTAAGCTCAACATAGAATGGGGCAGTCAGATCCGTTCCTACGTTTTCATGCCCTACACCCTCGCTAAAGACAACCGCACCGGCTTTGAGACCGGTAACATTACCGCCGTTATGGACGGCGAAATCGACGGTTTCATTAACGAATTCCTTAAGCTCCAGGCAAAAAACAACAACGAAAATAACTAAACGATTTTATAAACGGAGGTTTTGTTTTATGAAGAAAAAGAATGTTAAGTCCATCGTTGGAATCTGCCTCTTAGTGCAGTCCGTTTCCTTCCTCATCCTCTTTTTCATGTTCTGGAAAAAGAAGAAGAGCCTTTCCAGCGCTTTCGCTGCTCTCAGTGCCATCGGCGGCATCTCCGGCGCTTACCTCCTACTTTCTGAAATCAAAGCAAAGAAAGCTTCCAACGCTGACGATGACGACAGCGTCTTCGATTTCGATGACGACGATTTCAGCCTTGACAACTTCGACACCGACGACATTGAGTGCTCCTTTGAAAACGAGCTTCTTGACGCTTCCGACCTGATCGAAGACACCATCGAAGAGGCAATAATCTAAGTTTTTTTGATTCTTGCCGTTCTTACGGGCGCAGACCTTTGCGCAGACCTTGAATCTTTGGGCGACAAGAGTTAAATCTTTCACCTTGGAATTTTTTGGAGAGGGTTGGCGTGTTCGCTTTGAACCGCACTTCCCTCTCCTTACGTTTTACGCTTCTCGCACAGAGGGCGGTTTAATTTTAAAATTTTCCCGAAAGGACGTTTCACCATGGCTAAAAAAGGCGGCATCTCGGTCAGCACCGAGAACATTTTTCCCGTAATCAAGAGATGGCTTTACTCTGACAAAGACATTTTTATGCGTGAGCTGGTTTCCAACGCCTGCGACGCAATCACTAAGCATTCAAGACTCGTTTCCCTGGCGCAGGCTGACGAGTTTTCAGGCGAGTACCGTGTGGACGTTGCCGTTTCCAAAAAGGCTAAGACCATCAGAATCAGCGACAACGGCGTTGGCATGAACGAGGAAGAGCTTGACAGGTACATTAACCAGATCGCGCTCTCCGGTGCTTTGGATTTCATCGCTAAGTACGAGGGCGCAGAAAACCCCGAAAGCTCCGAAAAAAGTGGAATCATCGGTCACTTCGGTCTTGGATTCTACTCCGCTTTCATCGTTGCGGACAAGGTCGAAATCGAAACCAAGTCCTTCGCCGGCGGTAAAGCCGTTCACTGGGTTTGCGACGAGGCGGGCAATTTCGAGATGGAGGAGGGTGAGAGAGAATCCCAAGGTTCGGACATCATTCTCCACGTTAACGACCAGTCCCTCGAATACCTTGATTCCGTTAAGCTTCGTGGGGTGCTGGACAAGTACTGCTCCTTCATGCCTTTCCCCATCTTCTTCGGCGTTGAAGAAAGCGACCTCGCTGAGGGCGAAACCCTTTCCGCCGAACAGCTCAACGACACCAAGCCTCTCTGGCGCCGTTCCCCTTCCGAAATCACGGAAGAAGAGTACAACGCTTTTTACAAAAAGCTCTTTAACGACTACCGTGACCCCTTGTTTTACATTCACGTGGTTGCGGATTACCCGCTGAACTTCAAGGGCATTCTTTACTTCCCCGCTTCACGCAACGAGTTTGAGCAGAAAGACGGAGCAATTAAGCTTTACTACAACTCCGTTTTCGTTGCCGACAACATCAAAGAGGTTGTTCCCGATTACCTCAGCGCAGTTAAGGGCGTTCTCGACTGCCCTGAGCTTCCTCTCAACGTTTCCAGAAGCTACCTCCAGGACGACGCTTACGTTAAAAAGATTTCCGCTTACATCGTGAAGAAGTTAGGCGACACTCTCAACAAGCTTTACGCTGACGATTCAGAAAAGTACTTCAAGCTCTGGGACAGCATCGCTCCTTTCATTGAGTACGGTTGCATGCGGGACTCCAAGCTCTTTGACCGAATCAAGGACAGCGTGGTTTTCAGACTGACAGACGGTTCCCACGTGAGCCTTGAAGCCTTGGCAAAAGATGCAGAAGAAAACTGCGACGGCAAAATTTACTACGCCTCCGACCTCAAGCTTCAAAGCTACTACACGGCAAGGTTCGTGGAGAAGGGCTTTAAAGTTCTCGCTCTGCAAACCATCATGGACACTCAGTTTGCTTCGTTTATTGAGACTAAGAACGAAAAGCTTCATTTCCTCAGAGTCGACTCCGACCTTAAAGCACTTGAGGGCGAAGAAGCTTCGGATTTTGACACCGCACCTCTCAAAAAGCTCTTTGCAGAGGTTTCCGGCAAGGCTGAGGACAGGATAAGCTTTGCTTCACTTGGCGAAAACTCCGCTCCCGCTCTCATCAAGCTTTCCGAAGAATCAAGGCGCTTTGCTGACATGATGAACGCTTACAAGAGTTTCGGCGGACTCGAAACCGACGAGATTCCCGTTGACGAGGAGCTGACCGTAAACTCCGACTGCCCTGCGGTTAAGAAGCTTTCCCGGTTGGACGGCGAAAAAGCAAAGGCGGTGGCAAAACACATTTACCTGCTCGCCATTCTTTCCAACCGTCAGCTTACGGCTTCGGAGCTTGAAGAACTCCTTAAAAACGAAAAGGAAGTTTTCGGGCTAATCGGTTAATTAAACGACTAATCGGCTAAGTAAACGGACTAATCGTTTGAAGCAAAGCGAAAGTTTAAAGCTAAGTTAAAAATTACAGTTCATAAGTTGAAACTTTTGAGGTAAAAAATGAACGAGAAAACGAAAATAAAGTACTCTCTTTTAGCTGCCGTAGCAGTTCTCTGCCTTTGCGTTGCGGCGGTTTTCGCCTTGGTTGTGACTAACCCTGACGTTACGGAAGAACCGCTGCTCAACAGTTCCGCCGACGGCTCCGAGCCTACGGGCACGGAGGAATCCGCTGAGAGCTTTGCGCCCTCGGATTCGCAATCGGAATCACAAGGCACGGCGGGTTCTGAGGATTCTGAGAAATCGGAAGATTCTCCGTCCGCCTCGGTTTCCGAAGAAACCGAAAGCAGCGAAGAGTCGGAAGTTTCCTCCGAGGTTTCCGAAGAAAGCGGTGAAGAAGCCGTTGACGCTTTCCTCACCGACGTTCCCGAAAACCTCTCTTTGAGCGCAGAGTTTGCGGCGGTTTATGACATTACAAAGGGCGAAATGATTTACGAAAAAAAGGCTGACGACATCTGCTACCCCGCAAGCCTTACCAAGCTCCTTACCGCCATGGTTGCTTTGGATTTTGTTCCGCTTAACGCAGAGTTTACCGTGGGGAGCGAGCTTGAACTCGTTCAGCCCAATTCCTCCCTCGCTTACCTCCGCGAAGGGACGGCGATGACACTTGAAGACCTGATTGACGCCTTGCTCATTCCCTCGGGGAACGATGCGGCTTACGTAATTGCCGTTGGCACGGCACGTTACCTCAAAGGCGATGAACTAAACGACGCTGATGCCGTAAACCACTTCATCACCCTCATGAACGAAAAAGCCACCGCCCTCGGTTGCACCTCATCCGCCTTTGCAAACCCCGACGGCTACGACCGGGACGGCCACTACACCACCACCCGTGACATGATGAAGATTTGCCTCGCTTCCCTCTCCTACGAACCCATCAAAGCAAGCGTTGCGAAGGAAGAACGCACTTACTACTTCCAAGGCGGCGGAATGGTGCTTTGGACAAACTCCAATCTACTTCTTCAGGACGGAAGCTTTAATTCTCCCCTCGCCACAGGCTTAAAAACGGGCAGCACGGGAAATGCGGGCTACTGTCTGTCCGTGAGTGCTGAGGATTCAAAAGGCAGACAGGCGTTGATTTTGCTGATGAAGGCGCATTCCAATTCCGAGCGTTACACGGACGCCCTTGCGGTGATGAACTGCATCTTTGACTAAGTCTACAACAGTTTTTTTGAAAGCTTACGGATTTAAGAAATCCACGGGGGTTAAGAAAGCTCTCGGTTTAAGGAAAACCTCGGTTTTAAGGAATCCCTTTTACCAAGAAACGCTTAATCAAAAGATTTAACTAAAAGTAAAGGAAGTCTTTGGGTAACCCCCTTTTGACTTCCTTTGTTTTTTGGTTTCTTTTACCTCTTTTTACCTCTTTTTGGGTTCCCCGTCCTAAAACGCAAAAAAACTCCGTTACCGCAGTAACGAAGTCCTTTTGCGCCAAGTCCATCTGTAAGCCGGGTTCTGTCTTGGGTAGCCATCTA
>JAFXKQ010000025.1 GCA_017531625.1 Clostridia bacterium
CTGCGCAGTGCTACACGCTTGGTTACTTTTCTTTTGGTAGATAACTTGCAAAACTGAATTTCAATAAATGCAGAACCGCCGTATGCTCTTCTCTCTTCTTGAGAATTAAAAACATGAAATAACACAGTATCACCTCCGCTTCACTTTGACTGACTTATCCTATTCAATTCCTCCACATTCACATCAAACTTGATTCGCTCGTGGATATCTTTCCGACTTAAAAGGATTACAGTCTCCACGTGTGTCGTTCTCGGGAACAAATCAACAGCTTGAATTTTCTTCAAATAAAACCCTTTTTCCGCAAAAAGCGCCACGTCACGTGCAAGAGTTGACGGGTTACACGAAATGTAAACCACTCGGTCGGGGCAAGCGTCGCAAATCTCCTCAATCAGCTTTGCTTCCAAGCCCTTCCTCGGCGGGTCAACAACGATGACATCCGGCTTCCCAAACGCCTTTTTGCACGCCTCTATCCCGATTCTTGCATCCCCCGCCAAAAACAAAGTTTCTCCTTGGCTTCGTCCGT
The DNA here is from genome assembly GCA_017531625.1 of Clostridia bacterium. Lineage (GTDB taxonomy): Bacteria > Bacillota > Clostridia > Oscillospirales > CAG-382 > SIG636. The sequence goes on from JAFXKQ010000025.1 coordinate 524, forward strand.
TCATTTCGGCATTAAGCTTTGCGTTTTCAATCGCATCTTCGATTATCTCAACTCCGCAGAGCTTGTTTGTTTCGTTCACGAGGCAGAGCCCCACCGTTCCTGCTCCGCAGTAAAGGTCAAGGCAAACCTCGTTGTCCTTAAGTTCGGCAAACTCCTTTGCGACGGAATAAAGCTTTTCCGTCATTTCGGGGTTGACTTGGTAAAAAGATGCGGGAGAGAGGGCAAAACTTTTGCCAAGCAGACTGTCGTAAAGCCGTTCATCACCCGAGATTCTCTCAAATCGGTCTCCGAGAATCACGTTTGTATTTTCGGTATTTATGTTCACAAAAAGCTGACCACCGCAGGAAAACGCTCTCGCAATTCCGAAGCCAGCTTCTCCGCAAAGGGAAGCTTTTTACCGTTTATCACAACGCAAACGCAAAATTCGCCCTCACGTGTCCTGCGTAAGTAAATGTGGCGCACAAGTCCCTTTCCGCTTTTCTCGTCGTAAGCTCTGAACCCCCTCAGACTCATCATTCCGAGAAGTGCCTGCGCTATCTCCGTAAAGTCCCCGCTGTGAAGTCTGCATTCTTCACACGGAACGATTCTGTGGCTGTGTCTTGCATAAAATCCGGCAAAAAGCCCGTCCCCGTTTTCGCCCACGGGAAGCATCAGTTTATTGCGGTAAGCGTCTTCATCACCGCTCAAAGGCGTGGAAACGGAAAGTTCCTGCTTGCCGATGCGTTTCATCACGCTCTCCACAAACCCACGTTTCGCTTCAAGCTCCGCAGAGTAATCCAAGTGGCGGAAAGCACAGCCCCCGCATTGAGTAAAAGCCTTGCAATCCGGCTCAACACGGTCATCAGATGCTCTAAGTATCTCTTCAAGCCTTGCGATGTAATAACTCTTGTATTCCTTTATTATTTTAGCCCTCACCCTCTCGCCTTTGAGAGCGAGGGAAACAAAAACCGTTTTTCCGTCGGGAGCTTTTGAAACGCCGAAGCCCTCCGAGGTAATGTCAGTTATTTCAAGCTCGTAAAACTGATTTTTCTGTTTCATACTCTACTTCTTCTTTACCTTGTTTGTACCGCCGAAAGGCACGGGAGAAAGGAGCTTGTCAAGCGGACGTGCAAAAAGATTCATAACCAAAACCGCCGCCGCTGTCCCCTGTGCAAACCCGAGAACGTACAGGAACACGAAACTGAGCGCACCGCAACCCGCACTGAACAAAAGCTTTCCGCCGTCCGTAACGGGAGTGGTACTGTAATCGTTTGCAGTAAAAACTGCGGCAAAGAGCACGCCTCCGGAGAGCAAGCTCGCCGTAGCGTAATAAATCGGCTCGTTCTCAGCGCCGGGGAAAAGAATCCTCAGAATGAAAACGGTACCTGCAAACACCACCGTCGTATTCCACGAAATCACACGCCTTAAAAGAAGGTACACAAATCCTAAAAGGAGCATCACCGCCGAAACCTCTCCGATTCCGCCCGTAGCTTCACCGAGGAAAAGTGCCATAAGGTCTCTCGGGCTGACTTCCCCCGTCATGACCGAGGAAGGAGTAACGTACAGCTTTGCAAGACTTGAAAACACCACCGAGGTCAACAGGTAACCCACAAGAGCGGAATTGAAAAGCTTTTTCCCAAAACCGCCAAAAATCATTTTCGCCACCGCAACCGAAAGAACTCCGCCGATTACGGGAATCCAAAGAGGCACGTTCACAGGGTAACAAAGTCCGAGAATCAAGCCTGTAACCGCCCACGAAAGGTCAAGGACGGCAATCGGCTTCTTAGTTGCAAGGCAGTAAACCGCTTCCGTCGCAACACAGCTCAAAACGGAAATCGCGCAAACCGCGAGAGCCCGGAAGCCAAAAACGTAAATTCCCCAAACAAACGACGGAATCAAAGCGATGAGAACATCTCTCATAACGTACGCCGTGTTGTCGGAATGTTTTATGTGAGGAGCATTGCTCAGTTTGACAAGTCCCACCTTTTTGTTTCAACTCCTTTCAAAAAGCAAAAGGCAAACGAAAACACAGAATTTATTCGCCGTCAGCGTTCACGGAAGACGGTTCTTCATCAAGCACTTTTGTTTCTGCCGCAGACTTTTGCGCCGCTTTTGCTTCTGCTTCTGCTTCTGCTCTGTTCTCATTCTCAAGAACCTTCTTAGCTCTGCGAATAAGAGAAACGAGAGGAACCTTGCCAACGCACACGTAAGCACAGCAACCGCATTCGATGCAACGCTTCAAACCAAAGTCTTCGCATTCTTCAAACTTTAACTCTGCGGCTTTGCCCGCCAGATAAAGTGGCATAAGACGCATGGGACACGCAGAAACACAGCGTCCGCAACGAATGCAACTCCCCTGCGGATTGTGGGACTTGAAAAACGCCAAAACTCCGTCTGTTTCCTTGTCGATTCCAAGACTTATGTCCCTCTGCTCGATTCCACGCATCGCACCGCCGTTCAAAAGCAAGTTGCATCTCTGCTTTACTCCGCCGCAGTAAATAATCAATTCTTCATAAG
>JAFXKQ010000026.1 GCA_017531625.1 Clostridia bacterium
ATAAAGGATGCTAAAAAGAAGGTTGAAAAGATTGCTCCCGAGGTTTGGGACGCTCTCGAATACGTTATCAAGGAGCATCCCGTGCTTCTTAACAGAGCTCCCACACTTCACAGACTTTCAATTCAGGCATTCGAGCCCGTGCTTGTTGAGGGACGCGCAATCAAGCTTCACCCCCTCGTATGTCCTGCGTTCAACGCGGACTTTGACGGTGACCAGATGCCCGTTCACGTACCTCTTTCCGCCGAAGCTCAGGCAGAGGCGAGATTCCTTATGCTTTCGGCTAATAACTTGCTTAAGCCCGTTGACGGACGTGCGGTAACGGTTCCTTCTCAGGATATGATCCTCGGTTCTTATTATCTTACGATGGATAAGCCCGGCGAACCCGGTGAAGGAATGGTATTCCGCAACTTCGACGAAGCGCTTATGGCTTATGAAAATAAGGTTTTCGGACTTCACGCACCCATCAAGGTTAGAGTGGAGAAGGAGATTGACGGCGTAATGCAGTCCAAGGTTATCAACGCAACTCTCGGACGTCTTATCTTCAACCAGGCAATTCCTCAGAATCTTGGATTTGTAGATAGAACTAACCCCGAAACGATGTTCGACCTTGAAATTATGTTCGTAACGAAGAAGAAGGAGCTCGGTCAGCTTATCGACAGATGTATCAAGTATAACGGTACTCCCGTCTGCGCAGAAATGCTTGACAATATTAAGGAAATGGGTTATAAATACTCAACCCGCGCATCCTTCTCAATCTCCGTTTACGATATGACAATTCCTCAGGAAAAGAAGCCCTTCATTGCAGAAGCAGAGAAGAAGGTTGAAACCATTCGTAAGCATTATAACCGCGGTATGCTTTCCGAAGAGGAAAGATACGGCAGCGTAGTTAAGATTTGGGATCAGACAACCAAAGAGGTTACCGATGCCCTCCTTCGCAGCTTTGATACGTATAACCCCATCAAGATAATGGCAGACTCAGGTGCCCGTGGTTCAATCCAGCAGATGCGTCAGCTTGCGGGTATGCGTGGTCTTATGTTCGCTGCGAACGGTAAGACGATCGAGCTTCCCATTAAATCCAACTTCCGCGAAGGTCTTAATATCACAGAGTACTTTATGGGTGCTCGTGGTTCACGTAAATCACTTTCCGATACAGCTCTTAGAACGGCTGACTCAGGTTACCTTACACGTCGTCTTGTTGACGTTTCTCAGGACGTTATCGTTACTGAAGAAAAGTGCGACACAACGAAGGGTGCTTGGGTAAGCGAAAACGTAGATGCTAAGGAAGGCAACGTTCTTGAAACACTTACCGATAGAATTGTCGGCAGATATACGATTGGCGATGTGGTTCATCCCGAAACGGGCGAGGTTATCGTTGGAAGCGACGAAATGATCTCAGACGAGCAGGCAAAGGCAATCGAAAAGGCGGGAATCAAGAAGGTTCACATCCGTTCGCTCATTCAGTGTCACGCAAAGCATGGCGTATGTGCTCATTGCTACGGTGCAGACCTTGCATCGGGCAAGAGAGTAAGCGTTGGTGAAGCGGTAGGTATCATCGCGGCGCAGTCCATCGGTGAGCCCGGTACACAGCTTACGATGAGAACGTTCCACTCAGGTGGTGTCGCAGGTAGCGATATTACGCAGGGTCTTCCCAGAGTTGAGGAGCTTTTCGAAGCTCGTCAGCCCAAGAAAGCCGCTATTATGACAGAGCATAGCGGTATCGCACGTGTTCAGCTTGGTGAAAACGCAAACGTTCACGACGTATTCATCACAAGCGAAGAAACGGGCGAACAGGTTAAATATGCAATTCCTTACGGAACAAAGCTTGCCGTTGTTGACGGTCAGCACGTAGTTCGCGGTCAGGTTCTCACCGAGGGTAGTAAGGCACCGGCCGACATCCTTCGCATTCAGGGTCTTGATGAGGTTTATTCCTACATTATTACTGAAACGCAGAAGGTTTACCGCGGCCAGTCCGTTTCCGTAAACGATAAGCACATCGAAATTATCGCTCGTCAGATGACGAGAAAGGTAAGAATTGAAGAGCCCGGTAACACGGATCTTCTTTCCGGCTCCGTTGTTGACGTTTCCGAATACGAGGCAGAGAACAATAAGGTTCAGGCAAGAATCGATGCAGGCGAGGTTGACCTCACGCTTGCAACGTATAGCCCCGTGCTTCTTGGTATCACCAAGGCAGCATTGGCAACCGAATCTTTCTTGTCCGCAGCTTCCTTCCAGGAAACAACAAGAGTTCTTACCGATGCAGCTACAAACAGTAAGATCGACCACTTGAGAGGTCTCAAGGAGAACGTAATTATCGGTAAGCTCATTCCCGCAGGTACGGGTATGAAGTGCTACCATAACGTAAGCGCTCGTCCTGTTGAAAAGACCGAAGAAGCGGTTGAAGAAATTGCCGAATAATTGGTTTTCAAATCCCGACACTCGTTTGAGTGTCGGGATTTTTGCAAAAACATAGTTATATTTTACAAAAACGCACTCAAAATTTTGTTAATATTGTGTAAAATGCTAAAAAATTCAAAAAATAATATTTTGCTTGACAAAACGGCATTTTAGTGATATAATAAACTGTAATTATTTGTGAAAATAGGGCAATTTGGCGATTTTTATAAGTAATTTACTTAATATTAACAGCATCACGGCGCAAGTCGTGTCTGTATAAACATTAAATTTTTGAAGAAGGAGGAAGAAAATGCCAACCTTTAACCAGCTTGTAAGACAGGGACGTAGCGAGAAGGTTTATAAGTCCAAAGCACCCGTGCTTCAGAAGGGCTTTAACACACTTCACAAT
>JAFXKQ010000027.1 GCA_017531625.1 Clostridia bacterium
CGTGAAGGTTCGATTGGAATTCCTGTTCCCGATACTCTTATTAAAATCGTGAAACCCGAGACGGAAGAACAATTACCCTTTGGAGAAGTGGGGGAGATTGTGGTAAGCGGACCAACGGTCATGCTTAGTTACATGAATGAGGAAAAGGAAACCGCTGACACTTTAAGAAAGCATCAAGACGGCTTTACCTGGCTCCACACGGGGGATTTGGGGTTTATGGATGCTGACGGCTTTGTTTACTTTAAGCAAAGAAGAAAGAGAGTGATAATCAGCTCGGGCTACAACATTTACCCTTCTCAGCTCGAAGCTGTCATTGACGCCCACCCCAAGGTGAGGAAAAGCTGTGTTATCGGAGTCAGTGATTTGTTCAAAATTCAAAGAGTCAAGGCTTTTGTTGTTTTGGAAGAAGGAGTCAACGAACCTTTGGATGAAATCAAGAAGGAGCTTTATGAGTATTTCGCCTTAAACATTGCGAAGTATGCCATTCCCAAGGAAATGGAGTTCAGGGCAGAATTGCCATGTACTTCTTTGGGAAAGCTTGATTACAGGGCTTTGGAAGCTGAGGAAATGCAAAGAATGGGTTGAAAAGGGCGTTTTTGTGCTGTACAATACTGTATTTCGTACAAAAACTACCAAATTTTTCCGAAAAAACCATATAAAACGTAGAAAATTCTTACGGATAATTGACTAATGTGTAAAACCGTGGTATAATAATACCATAAAAATATTTTAGTTTTTCCGAAAAAAGGAGTAACAAAGCAATGAAGAAAACTATCTGCAAGGTAGAATACGATACCGAGAAGGCTGCTGTTGTTAAGAAGTTTGCAGTTGGTAATTTTGGTGATCCCGCAGGCTACGAAGAAACCCTTTATCAGACCGAAGGTGGTTTGTATTTTCTTTATGTTAACGGTGGCGAAGCTTCTGTTTATCCCACTGAGGACATTAAGAGAATTGCAAAGAACAAGGTTGAAGCTTGGCTTGCTGACCACGAATAATTCTTTGTTTGATTAGTTTTATGTGAGAGAACCGGTCTGTACAAAACGCAGACCGGTTTTTATTTCCGAAAATCCTTTGTATGAGGGACTAAAAATTGAAAAAATGCTTGAAAAACTAAGTGAATAATGATAGAATGAACAAAATACACGTTTGTGAGGTTTTGTTATGGATAATATAAAGCTTTCTGAGCTGCTCTTTCCCGCCGAGGGCAAAAGTTGCGAATACTATGAAGAACTGTATCCTGCAAGAAATCTGCCCGAGGGAGCTAAGGTTACACGTTTTGCGCCGAGTCCCACAGGATTTGTTCACTTCGGCGGACTTTTTCCTGTTCTCGTCTGTGAACGTCTTGCTCATCAGAGTGGCGGCGTTTTCTATTTGCGAATCGAGGACACGGACTCCAAGCGTGAGGTAGAGGGTGCAGAGACCGACATTATCAAGGCGTTTGAAAGCTTTGGTATCCGTTTCGATGAAAGCATTATCCATGGCGGAGAGTACGGTCCTTACCGTCAAAGCGACAGAAAAGAGATTTACACTGCCTTTGCCAAGCGTCTTGTGGCAGAAGGGAAGGCTTATCCGTGCTTCTGTACGGCAGAAGAACTTACGGCTCTCAGGGAAAAACAGGAGGCTGACAAGGTTGTTCCCGGCTACTACGGTGAATACGTTAAGTGCCGTGATTTGAGCTATGAAGAAATTGAGGCAAACATCAAAGCGGGTAAACCTTACGTTCTTCGCTTTAAGTCTTTTGGAAGTTCTTCAAACAAAATTAAGTTTACGGACCTTATTAAGGGAACAATAGAAATCACTGAGAACGACATTGACCACGTTCTTCTTAAAAGTGACGGTATTCCTACCTACCATTTTGCACACGCTGTTGACGACCATTTGATGAGAACGACCCACGTGGTTAGGGGTGAGGAATGGCTTTCCAGTTTGCCTTATCACATTCAGCTCTTTACCGCACTTGGGTTTAAGGTGCCGAAGTATTTGCACATTTCACAGCTTATGCGCCTTGAAGGAACTGCTAAGAAAAAGCTTTCTAAGCGTGATAAGGGCGCGGGACTTACTTCTTATATAAGTGACGGTTATGCGCCTGAATGTGTTATTGAGTACGTTATGACTTTGCTCAATTCCAATTTTGAGGATTGGAGACGAGCTAATCCCAACGAGGACATTGATAAATTCCCATTCTCCATTAAAAAAATGAGTGCGTCCGGCTCTCTGTTTGACTTGCAGAAGTTGGCAGACGTGAGTAAAAACGTACTTTCCCGCATGAGCGCAGAAGAAATTTACGACCGACTTGTCGCTTGGACAAAGGATTATGACACTGAGTTTTATGCGTTGCTTACAGAAAGACCTGATTATGCGAAAGCGATTCTTTCCATTGGCAGAGGCGGTCCCAAGGTAAGAAAGGATTTCGCTCTTTACAGCGAGGTTAAGGCGTACATCGGTTTCTTCTATGATGAGTACTTTGAGTACGTGGATTCAATTCCCGAGACCTTCGAGAAAGCAGACATAAAGAAGGCGTTGGAACTTTTCCTTGAAAGCTACAACGAGCTTGACGAACAGCAAGTTTGGTTTGACAAGATAAAGGAGATCGCTGCTCAAATCGGTTATTCTCCCGACATTAAAGCTTATAAGGCAGACCCCTCCGCATTCAAGGGTCACGTGGGTGACGTAAGCACTTTCTTGCGCATTGCTGTTTCGGGAAAGCAGAGTTCTCCGGACATGTATGCGGTTATGAAGATTCTCGGCAAGGATAAGGTA
>JAFXKQ010000028.1 GCA_017531625.1 Clostridia bacterium
GCTTTGAGGCTTATTCCTCGGCTACTGCTCTCATTAAATCCACGAGAGAAAAAATGCTTGAACACAAAGACAGTGCTCTTTGGAGGTTTGCTTCCACGCTTGAAGACGTTAACGGCAAAACTGCATTTGATTCTGCTAAGGCGGGGGATAAGGCAGGTTCAGAGGTCGTTGATGAATTTATCAAATACCTTGCTTGCGGAATCGTTAACATTATAAATCTGTTCCAGCCAGAAGTTCTCTGCATTGGGGGCGGATTGTCAAACGAAGGGGATTCCCTGTTTAAACCGCTTATGAAAATCGTCGCAGAAGAACAGTATTCCAGACACAACGACAAAAAAACAGAAATTCGCATTGCCACCCTCGGCAACAACGCAGGGATGATCGGTGCGGCAATGCTTGGGTTTTGATTAAAACGGTTTTAAATCACTTCCCTCAGTAAATTGAAAGGGTGCGCTACTGCGCAACAACTAATGCAAACTATCAGAGAATTTATTGCAAAAGATTGCCTTGATGCGATTCCGCTTAGAGGCATAGTAGTTTTTCCTAACATTGTCACATCTTTTGAGGTTTCGAGAAAAAGCTCGGTTACCGCTTTCAAAAACGCAGAAAAAGATGGCGGTTTCCTTTTTCTTGTAGCGCAAAAAGATGCATCGGTTTTGAATCCAACCAAAAAAGACCTTTACTCGGTTGGCGTAATTGCGAGAATAAAACACTCGGTCAAACTCCCTAACGGAAATTACCAACTTGTTGTAGAAGGCACAAACAGAGCGGAACTTTTTGAATTTAATGAACGTGAAGACTCTTATAAAGCTGTGGTTGGCGTAAAAACCGTTCAAAACATCGTTTATGATGATGAACCGCAGGTCGAGGCTTTAAAATACGTCTGGACGGTTTTAGGCGACTACCTTAAGTACGCTCCGCATCCGTCCGATGAGATCCTTGAAGCGGCTAAAAAAATTACAGACTTAGGGCTTTTGGCTGATTACCTTGCTTCTTCTTTTCTTGTTAAGTTAGAAGACAGGCAGCAAATTCTTGATGAATACGATTCCAAAGACAGACTTGAGCTTTTTGCAAGCATTATTGAGCGTGAACTTGAGATTCTTGAACTGGATACAGAAATCCACAATAGAGTTCGTGTTAAACTTCAAAAAAATCAGCGTGATGCTTATTTAAGAGAACAGCTCCGTGCTATCAGCAGTGAGCTACACGGCGAATCTTACGGTGAAGATGACGACTACGACGAAGATGATGAGTTAATAGAAGAGATTAATAAAAATCAACTTCCTGAAGCCGTACGTGATAAGCTTTTGAAGGAAGCCGGTAAGCTTAAAAAGATGCCTTTCGGTTCTCAAGAAGCGGCTGTTATACGTAATTACATAGAGATTTGTCTTGAACTGCCTTGGGAAAAACTCTCTAAGGACAGATTGGATTTAGTAAAAGCGGAAAAGATTCTTAACGAAGACCACGATGGCTTACAAAAGGTAAAAGAGCGAATCCTTGAATTTATGGCTGTTAAACAGTTATCACCGCAACTTGACGGGCAGATTCTTTGTTTAGTAGGCCCTCCGGGTGTTGGTAAGACCTCTATTGTTCGCTCTGTTGCACGTGCGCTTAACCGTAAGTATGTACGCATCTCTCTCGGCGGAATTCGAGACGAAGCGGAAATCAGAGGGCACAGAAAGACTTACGTTGGCTCTATGCCGGGCAGAATCATCAATGGGCTGAAGCTTGCTGGAACGAGAAATCCCGTTATGCTGCTTGACGAGCTTGATAAACTCACAAAGGATGCACACGGAGATCCAACTTCAGCTCTGCTTGAAGTTCTCGACACTGAACAAAACAAGAGTTTCCGCGATCATTTTATCGAAATGCCGATTGACCTTTCAGAGGTCATGTTCATAACCACAGCAAACACAGTAGAAACCATTCCGGACGCTTTGTTAGACCGCCTTGAAGTTATTCAAATGGACAGTTATTCAACATCTGAGAAAATTTCAATCGCTGACAATCATTTAGTTCCGAAACAGCTTAAACGCCACGGTCTCAACAGAAGACAATTAAGCTTTACAGAGTCGGGAATAAAGGAAATCATAGAGTTTTACACAAAAGAGTCGGGTGTCAGAAACCTTGAACGTGAAATCGCCTCTGTTTGTCGAAAAGTAGCTAAGAAAATTGTTGACGGAAAAATCAAAAGAATGAATGTTGATGCTGCGGTTGTACGTTCCTTGTTAGGTGCAGAAAAATTCACACCCGAGTACATTTACGACAAAGATGAACAAGGGGTTGTAAACGGCCTTGCTTGGACTTCTCTCGGCGGCGAACTGCTTAGGATTGAAGCGCTTTCAATGCCCGGAAACGGTAAGATTGAACTTACAGGTTATCTCGGGGATGTAATGAAGGAGTCCGCAAGGGCGGCTATCAGTTACATAAGGAAGCATTCGGAGGAGCTTAAGGTAAACCCCGAATTTGCAACAAAGACGGACATACACATTCACGTACCGGAAGGGGCGATTCCCAAAGACGGTCCTTCTGCCGGAATTAGCATGGCGTGCGCACTTGTTTCCGAACTGAGTGGACGTACTGTTAAGCAATCCGTTGCAATGACAGGGGAGTTGACTCTTACTGGCCGTGTGCTTAAAATCGGAGGTTTAAAGGAAAAGAGCATGGCGGCATATAAGGCAGGAGTCAAAACGGTTATCATTCCAAAAGATAATTATGCTGACATTGATGAGTTTGATGAGATAATACGTTCTTCAATAAACTTTGTTCCTGTTGAACATTTTTCTGAAGTTATTGCCGTTGCTCTGAATTAAGAGGTGAAGTTTTATGGAAATGATTTACGGAAATGTGAATCTGCACAACGTTAACCTTACGATTTCAGCAGGTCTTACAGGTCAGCTGATAAAGTCAGGTGTGCCGCAGATTGCTTTTTCGGGACGTTCAAACGTAGGTAAAAGTTCTCTCGTGAACTCATTGTTGGGCAGAAAAAAGCTTGCAAGAGTAAGCGGAGAGCCCGGTAAGACAATCACGGTAAACTATTATGACATTGACAAAAAAATGTTCTTTGTAGACCTTCCCGGTTACGGTTTTGCCCGTCGTCCAAAAGCTGATAAA
>JAFXKQ010000029.1 GCA_017531625.1 Clostridia bacterium
CGGAGTTTTTGTTTATGCGGTTTATAACATCCTTTCCTACAAGATAGAAGAATGGATTAACGAGTCCGTTAATGAAGATTTCAAAAACCAGATGTACGGGGACAACGAGCCGAAGAGTTTTATTGGAAAGCAAAAAAGCTCCCGCATAGTTTCTCCCACTCAGGATTTGCTTGCGTACTTAGGGAGCGATCAGGCGGGAACAAGCTTTATTGAGCCTGATAAGCTTGATTATTATGAGAATCTCAGGAATAATCTCAGCTCCATTACCGAAATGCATCCCAATACTTATGGTTGGATTACCGTTTCCGGTACGCAGATCGATTACCCTATCATGAAGGGGAAAGATAATGACTATTACCTTACGCATAACGAAAAGGGAGAGGAGAGCGCAGCCGGTGCTATCTTTGCGGATTACCGACTTTCATCGGATTATTCGAGCAACCGCAATGTGGTTATTTACGGTCATGATATGACCAGCGGTGCGATGTTCCGTGGTATTAAGCAGTTCTTTGACAGCGAGGACAAATACTCTAAGGCACAGGTTATGGAGATTACCGTCATTACCCTGGACGGCGTTTACATTTATGAGTTCTTCTCGGGCTACCGTGACGAGTCGGGTTACTTTATAAAGACCTCTTTCAGCAGTAACAGCTCTTACCTTTCGTTTTTGCAACGGATACGTTCGAATAACAAGATTACAAAGAAGGCAAGTTACGATGAATCTTCCAAGATCATTACACTTGTTACTTGCACAAACGTTCCCGGCAAGCCCAACGAGCGTTACGCTTTGCACGGGATTCTGAAAGAGTTTATCAAATTCGATGATTAAAAAATACGGCATCCTCATTCAATCGTGAGGATGCCGTTAGTCCTTTTATTTTATCTTTTGGGAATGTTGAAAGGGTTAGTATAAGCTATGAGCAATGAACGGTCATCATCCTTTGCTGAACGGTTCTTTTGTTCTTTGCCGCATTTTGTACAGCGATGAGTAATAATGTACTCCTTTTGAGGGTCCGGTGTAACCGCACTGGGAAGCATTACACCGTGGCACTCGCATTCTCTGTCGCCGGGCAAAATGTCCACATGTAAAGACGCCAGACAAAAGGGGCAATGATTCCTTGAACTGTAACCCAAGGGCGGTACTTCTTTTCCGCAATTCTCGCAGGTGAAACCGCTGTCTTTCTTTGTAAAAAGGTTTTGCATGTTTTTTCTCCTTTTTAGGGAAAATACTTATTGATTTTTCTTGCAAAGAATATTATAATATAGTTTGAAGTATTTTTCAAGAGGGTTGCGTTTTTTAAGGCAACATCTTTTTGATTCAAACAAATTGAGCAGATTCTTCCGCGCTGTTGAGATGATGGAAACCTACGGCGGCGGGAGGAGCGTAATTCTTTGTCCGACCGCATAGAATTACGGATTCACAGCATCGGTCGGGGAAACGAGGGTTCTTTTATGAGCAAAAAAAACACTTCGCCTTGCGCAGATAACGCCTGCGGGAACGCGGACAAAAAAATCAATTCGAGACTCGGTTGCATTGGCGGTCAGGCAGTTCTCGAAGGAATTATGATGAAGTGCAAGGGCGATCTTTCTATTGCTGTAAGAAGATACGACGGCGACGTTGTTGTACGTACAAAAAAGTATAAAACCGCTAAGGAACGGAGCATTTTCTTCCGTATTCCTCTTATAAGAGGCTGTTGCGGTTTTGTGGACTCGCTTATTACTTCTTTCGCCACTCTTACTGCTTCTACGGACATGCTTGGGCTTGAGGAAATGGGCGAACCCGGGAAAGTTGAAAAGTGGCTTACCAAGGTTTTCGGCAAGTCAATTACAGCCATTATTTCCGCGGTTTCCGTGGTTCTCGGCGTTGCGCTTGCCCTCGGTCTTTTTGTATGGCTCCCCACGTTTATTGTAGGTCTGCTTAAAGGCTGGCTTGGATTTAACGGCGTTGTTCAAAGCGCTCTTGAAGGCGTTTTGAAAATTGCAATCTTTATCGCTTACATAGGGCTTACTGCTCTCATTCCCGACATCAAGCGTACTTATCAGTACCACGGCGCTGAGCACAAGACGATTTTTTGCTACGAGAGCGGTGAGGAGTTGACGGTGCAAAACGTAAAAAAGCAGAAGAGGTTCCATCCCCGTTGCGGCACCGCTTTTATGTTTGTAATCCTTATCCTTTCGATTTTTGTCACCGCTGCCGTTCCGTGGAATGCTATTTATGACGCTATTAACATCAATGCAACGTGGATAAGAGTTGTAGGCAAGATAATTTTACTTCCCATAGTTGTGGGGATCGGTTATGAGTTTATCATGTATGCAGGAAAGCATGATAATCTGTTTACTAAGATTTGTTCAGCTCCCGGTTTGTGGATGCAGAAGATAACCACTAAGGAGCCTGACGAAGACCAAATCGAGGTAGCTATTATTTCGGTCAAGAGCGTTCTCAGAGAGGAATACCCCGATTTTATCATTCCTTACGAAAAGACTGCTGAGGAAAAGAAAGAAGAAGCAAAAGTAAATGCTGAGAATTCCGACAGCGGAGAGGGAAGTGTTGGCTGATGACTATCAGAAGTCTCAGAAAAGAAACAAAAGAGGTTTTGAACGAGCTCCTGTTGGATGATGCAGATGTTTTGACGGACATACTTCTTTCCCATCACCTTGGGGTTGAGAGGGGAGAGTTGCTGGCAAAGCTCGATGAGGCGGCTCCGACGGGGCTTAATCACAAGCTTGTTGAGGACATAAACGCACTTTCTACGGGGATGCCCATTCAGTACATTCTTGGCAGTTGTTGGTTTTACGGTATCGAAATCAAGGTTGGCAAAGGGGTTTTTATTCCCCGAAGCGACACCGAGCTGCTTGTAAAGGCATCTTTGGGCGTTCTTAAAGACGGCGACAGCTTTGTGGAATTTTGTGCGGGCAGCGGTTGCGTTTCACGTGCCATTGCCGAGAACATGCCTTCCGTCAGAGGTGCGGCACTTGAGCTTTCGAGGGCTGCACTCCCTTACACGGAGCATAATCTGAAGGATAATCACAACATAAAGGTAAAACGGCTGGACGTGTTGGATACGGATGATTACGATGCACTCGTTCTCGAATGGGGTGACAGATTTGACGTTCTCGTTTGTAATCCCCCTTACATTCCCACGGCGGACATCCCAAATCTCTCGCCTCAGGTGCAGTTCGAACCGGAAACAGCCCTTGACGGCGGCGAAAACGGACTGAAGTATTACCGTTACATCATAGCAAATGCTGACAGGATTTTAAAAGATGAGCACACGATTCTTTTTGAGGTTGGCATAGGACAGGCTCAGTTGGTAGCTTCTATGCTTGAACTTATGGGATACGCCGTAGCAATTTTTAAGGATTACGGCGGAATTGACCGTGTGGTAATGGGAAAAAAATATTGACAAGTTGAAAAAAGTGTACTATTATTTAATTTATATAATGGTACACTTTTGTTTTGCAAAAGATATTTAAGCGAGGACCGAGGTTTGAATTACACTTTGTTGACTTCTAAGTCAAATGAAAGGCTTAAAAGAATCCGCAAGCTTGAGGACAGAAAGCAAAGGCACAGGGAAAAGCTTTTTGTGTTTGAGGGAGCGCATTTGTTGGAAGAATACGTTCGTGCGGGGTACACTCCTGCAGAAATTTTTGTTTGCGATGATGCGGTTGAAAAGTACGGTCAACTTATTGAAAGTTCCGGATGCCCGGAGGTTTTCGTGCTTCCCAGAGATGTCTATAAAACCGTTTCTTCGGAGCAAGCCCCTCAGGGGATTCTTTCGCTTTGCCACATAACAAAAAAAGAAAAAGTTGAACAAACAAGCTTAGTCGGCTCATTACTCCTCGAATCTGTCCGTGATGCGGGAAACCTTGGTACAATTATTCGTACTGCCGCTTCTCTTGGGATAGATAAGATTTTTATTTCTGAGGATTGTGCCGATTTGTACAATTCCAAAACCGTTAGGGCAACCATGGGCGCCTTGTTTTTTTCGGACATTACGGTTGTTCCCGATCTTTGTGTTGTAGTAAATGCCATCAAGGCAAAAGGCGGCAGAGTTTTTGCAACGCTCCCTGCTGAGGGCGCAAAGGTGTTGGGAGAGTTTGAACTGTTTCCTACAGATTCTTTTGCCATCGGAAACGAGGGCAGCGGTCTTAGTGAGCAGTTAATTTCCGCTTGTACTGACAGTGCCATCATCCCCATGAGCGGAAGAACCGAGAGCCTTAATGCGGCGGCTGCGGCTACTGTTTTTCTTTGGGAGATGGCGAGGGCAAAAAAGTAGGTGAGTTCTTTGAATTTTGACAAGGCGGTTTATTTTATTTGGCTTACGATGGCCTGCGGTGTTGACAACAGCCATGCTTTTCACGTGTACAGTACGTTCAATTCGGTAGAAGAGGTTTATAAATCACACGATTTTTCAAGTCTGAGGTTACCCGCGGACGTCACAGCGAATCTTTGTTCCAAAAGGATTGACGATGCTTACGAGGTATACAAGCTTTGTAAAAGCATGGGCGTTGGCATACTTTGCTATGATGATGAGCTTTATCCCAACAGGTTGCGCAAGATTAAAAGCCCGCCTCTGGTTCTTTACTACAAGGGAGAACTGAGGGAACTTGAAAAAGAAGTTTGTGTTGCTATGGTGGGTACCAGAAAGGCTACTCCCTACGGATTGGGCATTGCCGAAAAACTGGCGGAAGGAATGGCGCGTCACGGTGCTACCGTTGTAAGCGGTCTTGCCGATGGAATAGATGCCGCCTGTCACCGTGGAGCGTTGAAGCTTAACGGTTATACCGTTGGAGTTATCGGTACGGGCATTGACAAGATTTACCCGAAATGTAATGCCACTTTGTATGATGCTTTGTATAAACGGGGTTTGGTTTTAAGCGAGTACTATCCAAAGTGCAAGACAAATAAGTACTCTTATCCCAGACGTAACAGAATCATAAGCGGACTTTCAAACACGGTCGTCGTGGTTGAGGCTGGTCATAGAAGCGGTGCTTTAATTACCGCAAAGTACGCAATGGAGCTGGAAAAAAGATTTTTGTTCCTCACGTTTCAATTATTCCCGAAACCGAGGGAGTAATTGCTCTTTACAGAGAGGGAGCAGATTTGATTTCCACGGCGGCAGAGGTTTTGGAGGAATTTGACCAACTTTTACCCAAGCCTTTGGATTTCAGAGAGCCCAAAAAGCCGAGCAGATGGTACAATCCCGATGATGACGGGGAAGAGAGTCCCAAAGAGGAACAGAGTCCGGAGTACCGTAGGGATAAAATTCAGTCTTTTATTCTTGAAGAGCTTAAAAAACGTCAATCGGTAACCGCTTCGGAGCTTGCCGCTATAACACGTGAGTTTTCGGTTTCGGAATTACTCGGTGCTGTTACGGAACTTGAAATCGACGGCGACATAAGACGTACCGTCGGTGGCAGATACGAGCTTTGTTTTTGATTTTTAGATTTAGATAAATTTTCAGTAAGGACGGATTTTTTGAATGAATACTTTGGTTATTGTTGAGTCGCCTTCCAAAATTGCGACCATTAAAGGATACTTGGGCAAGGGCTACAAGGTAGTTGCTTCCAAAGGCCATGTCAGAGATTTACCCAAGAGTAAGCTTGGAGTTGACATTGAAAACGATTTTGCTCCCGAATACATCAACATCAGGGGCAGAGGCGATTTGATAAAGGAGCTGAAAAAAGAGGCTAAGGCTGCTGACAGAATTTTTCTTGCTACGGACCCTGACCGTGAAGGGGAGGCCATTTCGTGGCACCTTTCCAACGTTTTGGGCGTTGACAGCTCTAAGATAAAGAGAATCGCCTTTAACGAGGTTACAAAAACAGCTTTAAAAGAAGCAATTGCTGCGCCCCGTGACATTGACATGAATCTCGTCAATTCTCAGCAGGCCCGCCGTATTTTGGACCGACTTGTGGGCTATAAAATCAGTCCGTTCCTTTGGAAGAAGGTAAAGAGTGGACTTTCGGCTGGGCGTGTTCAGTCCGTTGCTACCAGAATTATTGTTGATCGCGAGCAAGAAATCCGCGATTTTAAGCCCAAGGAATACTGGACTGTTACCGCACGTTTGGTTTCGGGCGAAACAAGTTTTACAGCTAACTTTTTCGGTGACAAAAACGGTAAGATAGAGCTCGAAAACGAAGAACAGGCACGCAAGATTCAAACCGTAGCCGAAAACAATCCGTTTTCTGTTTACGACATTAAGCGTGGAGTGAAACGTCGTAAGCCCCAGCCGCCTTTTACTACGTCAACGCTTCAACAGGAAGCCAACAGAAGACTTAATTTCCAGGCAAGACGTACCATGATCGTCGCACAGGAACTTTATGAGGGCATCAACATTGGAGAACGCGGTTCTCAAGGTCTTATCACTTACATGAGAACCGATTCTCTCCGTATTTCCGACGATGCAAGAAAAGCTGCAAAGGAGTACATTGAGGAAAAATACGGCAGTGCATTTTATCCTTCTACTCCCAACATTTATAAAGCAAAAAAGAATTCTCAGGATGCTCACGAGGCTATCAGACCAACTAACCCCGCTCTTACACCCGAGCTTATCAAGTCTAAACTCTCCAATGACCAGTACAAGCTTTACAAGCTCATTTGGGAGCGTTTCATAGCAAGCCAGATGAAGAGCGCAGAACTTGACACCGTTATGTGTGAGTTTGAAACCAACGGGTACATTTTCAAGACAGGCGGTTATACCGTTAAGTTTGCGGGCTACATGAGCATTTACGACGACAGATACACCGACGGTGGCGACGGAAACGATGAGGATAACGAACTTGCCGGAGGAAAGCTTCCCAGCATTGAAAAAGGACAGGAAATCAAATCCAACGGAGTTATTTCCGAACAGCATTTCACACAGCCTCCGCAGAGATACACCGAGGGTACACTTACAAAGATTCTTGCTGAGAAAGGCATTGGCAGACCGTCGACTTTCTCTCCTACGATTACCACAATCATCAGCCGTGGCTACGTGCGCAGGAACGGTAAGGTACTTGTTCCGACGGAAATCGGCGAGGTTACTACGGAGCTGATGAAGGACTCCTTTGCTCACATAATCGACTACAATTACACCGCTGACATGGAGGAAGATCTTGAACTTATCTGCGAGGGTAAGAAAGAGTACGTAGAGGTTTTGAAAGACTTTTACAAGGATTTTTCAGATCAGCTTTCCGAGGCGGAGAAAACCCTTGCCGAGGGGAAGATTAAGATCTCTGCTGTTGAAACGGACATTATCTGTGAAAAGTGCGGAGCAAAAATGGTGGAACGCATGGGCAGATACGGCAAGTTCGCAGCGTGTCCCAATTTCCCTAAGTGCAGAAATACAAAGCCGCTTGAAACTGAGAACAAGCCCGAGGACGGCGAGCCTAAGGAACGCATCGTTGCTGACAGCAAGTGTCCGATCTGCGGTAAAGAAATGGTGCTTAGAAAAGGCGCCTACGGCAATTTCTTTGCCTGTGAGGATTACCCTACATGCAAGAGCACTTTGCCTTACATCAGGGATACGGGGGTTCCGTGTCCTAAGTGCGGTAAACGTATCGCGATAAGACAGAGCAAGAGCAGAAAGACTTTTTACTCTTGCGAGGATTACCCTAAGTGTGATTTCTCTACCTGGGACATACCTCAGGACAGAAAATGCCCTGTTTGCGGTGGTTTGGTGGTTAAGAAGAAGACTAAGGACCATTACGAATGCGTCAATAAATGCGGATGGAGCGAAGGTAAATGAGAATTGCTGTTGACATAATGAGCGGAGATGCTCCCGCCGAGGAATTATTGAAGGGTGCATTGAAGGCTCACGAGGATTTTAAGGTTGAAATCGTGCTCGTGGGAGCTGAAGAAATTGTTGCTCCTTATGCGGACACGGAAAATGGGATTTATACCGCATTTTCAAAAAGCGTCGTAGAAATGACAGATGACGCTCTTGCAGCGGTTAAGGAAAAAACAGATTCATCTATGGCGATCGGCGCTAAACTTCTTAAGAACGGGGAAGCTGATGCTTTTGTAAGTCCGGGAAACACGGGTGCGCTTCTGGGTGCAGCAACTCTTACCGTGCGAAAAATTAAAGGGATCAGAAGACCTGCCATTGCATCAATAATTCCGTTGGAAAAGCCGTTTATTCTTCTTGATTCGGGTGCTAACACGGAGCTCTTACCCGAAAACATGTTACAGTTTGCGTACATGGGTGCTTTTTATGCTGAGAAGGTGTTTGGTGTAGAGAGTCCCAAAGTTGCGCTGTTAAACAACGGAACTGAGGAAACCAAAGGTACCGAGCTTTACAGAGAATCTTATAAGCTGATTAAAAATTCCGAGCTTAATTTCGTAGGGAACTGCGAAGGGCGTGACATACCGTTTGGTTTTTGCGACGTTTTGGTTTGCGAGGGATTTGCGGGCAACGTCGCTTTGAAGCTGATTGAGGGCATGGGTAAATTTATGTCTAATCAGATAAACGGCCTTTTCAGAAAAAACATCATGACCAAGCTTGCTTATCTCCTTACGAGAAAAGGTATAAACGACATGCGTAAAAAGCTCGATCATAAGGAGTACGGCGGTGCGCCCATTCTCGGGATAGCGAAGCCTGTTATAAAGGCTCACGGCAGTTCCGATGCAAGAGGGTTTTATAATGCAATCAAGCAGGCGAAGGTTTATGCCGAGAGCGACATCATCGGCAGAATAGAGACAAGCATTGCCAAAATTAAAGAACAATCAAAAGACGTCAGGGGAGATTTGAATGCAACAGCAGTATCCGAGGCCGATTGAAGAACTTGAAGAAAAAATCGGATATACTTTTAAGAACAGAGAAATACTTATTACAGCACTTACACATTCCTCGTATTCAAACGAGAATAAACATAAAGCTAAGTCTCTCAGGGACAACGAAAGACTTGAATTCCTTGGGGATTCAGTGCTCTCGCTTATAGTGAGCGAGTTTTTGTTCAAAAGTCATGGGAATTTTGATGAGGGTAACCTCACCAGAACAAGGGCGATGGCGGTTTGCGAGAACTCTCTTTACGAGTTGGCGACAGAGCTTGATTTAGGCGCTTACATGCTTTTAGGGCACGGTGAGATTGCTACGCAGGGGCGCAAAAGGAAAAGTCTGTTAGCGGACGCTTTTGAAGCTACGTTGGCGGCAATTTATCTCGACGGAGGCTTGGAACAGGCAAGGACTTATCTTATGCCTCGCATCCTTCCCACCATTGAGCGTGCGTTGAAAGAGGGGAACGAGGATTATAAGTCCATACTTCAGCGCATCGTTCAGCAGACACCGGAAGAAGTTCTTGAGTACCGTATGGTGGGAGAATCCGGTCCTCCCCATGACAGAGTTTTTGAGTTTGAGGTTTACCTCAACAGCAATTTGCTTGGCAAGGGAACAGGACGTTCCAAACGTGAGGCAGAACAGCATGCCGCAAAGGAAGCTTTGATTCTTTTCGGAGAAATTGAAGGGTAATTAAGAATTTGCACAAAACACGGTTACACAGTGAAAGGCACAGAGATGGAAACGAGAATAAAGCATAAAAACATTCCGTTTTTTATCCCGCACAGCGGTTGCGGGCATAGCTGCGTTTTTTGTAATCAAGTTAAAATAACAGGCCATCATCTGTGTGAGAGTGACGTTAAAGAAGAAGTGGCACGTTTGGATGCTTTGGTTGAGAGCTCCCTTGAAACCCTTGACGGGGCGAAGGCTGAAATCGGTTTTTTCGGCGGCAGCTTTACCGGAATCGAAAACGAGCGGCGTGTAGCACTTTTAAAGGCTGCATACAGGTACGTAAAGACAGGCAAGGTTTTGGGAATACGGCTTTCTACCCGTCCTGATTACATAAGCACCGAGATTCTTGACGAACTCGAAATTTACGGAGTTACCGCCGTTGAGCTTGGGATTCAGAGCACAGACAACAAGGTACTTGAGGCCTCTGCGAGAGGGCATAGGGCTGAGGTTTGTTTTGAAGCGGCGAGACTCATTACCGAACGTGGTATGGAATTTGTCGGGCAAATGATGGTTGGACTTCCGCAATCGGACTTGGAGAAGGAGTTAAAGACTGCGGAAGACATAGTTTCCATGGGTGCGCTCAGTGCACGGATTTATCCCACGGTGGTTTTTGAGGGAACCGAGCTTTACAGAATGACTGTGGGCGGGACGTACACTCCTTTAAGTTTGGAGGATGCTGTAGAGAGAAGCGCAAAATGTCTTTCTGTTTTTGAGAATGCGGGCGTGAGGATTTTGCGGATAGGTTTGCATTCTTCCGACAATCTGAAGCAGGCGCCTTTCGGTGCCAACCATCCAGCTATTGGTGAAGCCGTTTATTCACGTGCGGTGCTTTACAACATTGAAGAGCAATTAAGCGAGTTAAAAGACCTTGGATTCGATAATAAGGTTTTAAAGATTTACACCTCTTTTGACGGGGTTTCCGCCACAGCGGGACATAACTGCTAAAACAATCAAAATCTTAAAGAAAAGTACGGATTTAAGAAGATTAAAGTCTTTGGTGAAAACGGGTTACAAAGAAGAAAAGTAAGAATTGAAGTTGAGGGTTGATAAGTTTTGAAGTTAAAAGCGATTGAAATGCAGGGGTTCAAGTCCTTTCCCGAAAAGACACGGATTGGGTTCGAAAACGGGGTCACAGCCATAATTGGCCCAAACGGAAGCGGTAAGTCAAACGTTTCGGATGCGGTGCGCTGGGTACTTGGCGAAATGTCCTTGAAGAGCCTTCGCGGTTCTAAGATGGAGGACGTCATTTTTAACGGAACTGCTAAGCGTTCGCAAGCGAATTATGCTTCGGTTTCCATTTTTCTCGACTCCGAGAACGGTGATGATCCTACGGAAGAAACCGTCGTTACAAGAAAGTATTACCGTAGCGGTGAAAGCGAGTACTACCTAAACAAAAAGCAGGTCAGACTAAAAGACATTTACGAGGCGTTTTACGATACGGGAATCGGCAGAGAGGGTTATTCTGTCATAGGACAGGGAAAGATTGCTGAGGTTTTGTCACAAAAGGGTGATGAACGACGCAGTATCTTTGAAGAGGCTGCAGGGATTTCTAAATTCAGATACAAAAAAGCGGAAGCTGAACGTAAGCTTGCCGCAACAGAGGACAACCTTACAAGAATAAATGACATTCTCTCCGAGATAGGAAACCGTCTTGCTCCCCTTGAAAAAGAGGCAGAGAACGCCAAACGGTACCTTGCTCTCAGCGAAGAGAAAAAGGGCTTGGAGGTAACGCTTTGGCTCGAAAAGATTGAGTCTTTGAGGGAAGAGCTTTCAAAGAGTGAAGAGTTGTTTGCGGGAGCAAAACTTGGGCTTGAAGCGGGAGAGGAAAAAATCAAAGCCACTGAAAAGGAAATCGATACGGCGCTTAGCTTGAATTATGAAATCAGCCGTAAGCTTTCCGAGGCTGAAAGACGCATCAGTGAGTTGGACCTTAAATACAGCGAGGAAGACGGCAAACGTGCCATTAAAGAAAATGACATTGTACATTTTGAGAGATTGATTTCGGATTGCCGAGCGGAAATTGCTTCGTCCAAAGCTGAAAAGGAGGGGCTTGAAGAAGCTCTTGTCAAAGCGAAGGAAACTGAAGAAGAAGCGAAAATAAAGCTTGATGAGGTCAAGCGTGATTATTCGGACAAAGAACGTTTGCACACTGAAAAACGTGCTGAGTATACAAGGAAATCTTTGGAGCGTAATGACGTTCAGAGACAGTATAATGAGGTGTTGGAGAAACGCTCTGATTTGTCTGTGGCATTCGCCGAGGCTAAAGCGAATCTTGTCAATGCCAAGAGAAATGCGGAAAGTTCTAAGGAGCAAATTGAGCGTTACGAAAAGCGCATAGCCGAAATAAAAGACAGCATCGGCGTAGTTGAAAGCAAGCTTTCTGCGGCGCAGAAGGCCTTTGATGCAAAACAAGAAGCAAAAGTTGCCGCAGAGGAAACGCTGGAGAGAGAAGAAGC
>JAFXKQ010000030.1 GCA_017531625.1 Clostridia bacterium
ATTCGGAATTGCGAGTTCCCCAACTTGAAAAATCTCCCGTGGGATTTTGCCTTCCCGAAAGCAGTAAAAGGGCTTTTTCAACGGCGGAATTCACCGCTTCGTTGGAATCACGGTAAGGTGCAAGGGCTTGAATTGCCATGGCGGTAACGTCCGTGTCGGAGAGCGTTCCGTTTAAAGCCCAGCCGCCGTCTGCGTTGGCTTCGTCAAGAAGGAGGGAAATCAGTTTTTCACGGGAGTTCTTTTGACTTTGAAAACTTCCGCTGTCAAGGAGCAAAAGCAGATAAATGCGATTTGTGATTCCGCCCGAATTCACGTCCATTTCAAGGGCTTCGCGAATGAAGTCGTTTTCTTTTCCCTTTGTGAGGGCGGAGCAGAGGAGTGAAAGTTTGAGGCAGTCCGTTGTGCTCAGCCTGTCTTTTTCGCTCACGTAGTTTTCCAACTTATCAAGAGCAGCAGAAAAATCCGTTCGGGCTAAGTAACGTGAAAGTCCGATTAAGTACCACGGGTTTGCCGTAGAATCCGGGGCTTTTATCAGAGCGTCAGCAAGCTCTTTTTCGGAATCGAGTCCAAGGCTTTGAAGTTTGAACTCAATTATTCCGTCAATGGCGGAATGAATCTCGTCTTTTGTTTCGGCGCTAACGGGGGCGGAGCTTAACAGTACCCCCGTTGCTAAGAAACAAAGAATCAGTTTTTGAAGTAAAGTTTTAAGCTTCATTCTTGCGATTTAATAAAGAGAGGGCGAGGATGGAAATCAAGGCGAGGAGCGCAAACAGAACAATTCCCCTGTCGCCGGTTTCGGGGGTCTCGGTCTGCGCTTCAGAGCTTTCGTCAGGGGCTTTAGAAGAATCGGGGGCTTCAGTGGTTTCAGAGCTGTCGGATTTTAGCTCTACTGTGAAATCGGGAGCAAAACGCAAAACCGCAGGACAGCCATTATCTGCAAATTTGGAGATTTGGAGAGCGTTTGCGCCGTCCTTAAAGTCCACGGAATCAAGAGAAATCTCGCCGTTTTGGTCTGTGGTGAAATCCTTGCCGTTGAGGCTAACGGTAGCGGAAACAACGGGATTGATTTTGACAGAGGGATTAAAGTTTTCGTCATAAACCGTGTCTTCGCTAGTAAAGATGAGCTTTCCGTTCTTGACCTCCACAGAAGGAAATTGCATTCCGACTCCGTAAGGGTCGCCGTAGTAAAAGACAACCTTGTCATTTTCGTTTAGCAGACAGCCTGACATTGCGGAGGAAGCGTTTACTCCGTTAATTGAAAAAAGCCAGCCGTCCCAACCGCCGAAACTTGCGGCAGATTCGCCGTTTATGTCGGTAATGTAGTCTGTGTCAGCACCGGTAACGGCGAGACTCTCGTCCTTGGAATCAACGTAAAGAATGGCATCCTTTAAATTGAGAGAGCCGTTGTAAGGAATCTCTACGGTGTCGTAATAAAGGTTTCCGTTGATTCCTTCGATTCTGAGACTGATGCTCATGAAGCTTTCCTCGGCGGATGCGGTGAAAGACGGGAACACCGAGAGGCAGAGGGAAAGTACGAGTACGAAGCATAAAGCAAGCTGAGATTTTTTCATAGTGTTTTCTCCTTTTGAAAAGCTTAAAAATTAAAAAACAAAAAACGTTTTTTGCACCGAGGGCACAAAAAACGCAGTCGTTAAGTGAAATGTCTTCCGCACACGAAAAAGCACAGAACAAAAATGCCGTTACGTAATAAATGCCGTAAAGGTTAAGCTATGCTACGGTTTGTTTCCGTGCGGTACACAAAAAAACGCCTACGCTTTTTCCAATAACGCCATAAAGCGCCGTTTGCCCAAAAAGCGAATTATAAGAGGCAGGTCTGTGCGGGGAGCATTCCGACTGATGGATAAAAACCAATTACGGCAATGGCGGTTGCGACGGATTTGCACCGTACTTTCCTCCAAACCGCTGACCTAAATGAACTATTCGGTTTTAACGAAGCAAGTATAACACCGCATACTAAAAAAGTCAAGTACCGTTTGACAAATTAAGCTTTAAGTGGTAAAATCATGCAATAATGTAAAAAAAGTGGTTTCAAGTTCGTAAAAGAGGAAAACTTTGGGGATTAATTAAAAATTTTTAACGGTTCAGTTTATTTTAAGAATGACAAGGTATCATTTGCGTGTAAGATAGAAACGAAACTTTGAAAGGAGTTTTTGCTACAATGAAAGAATTTGAAGATTTAAAGCAGGGTGAGCAGACCGAAAACTGCCGGAATTCGCAGCTTAATGCAAAGCCCATAGATTTAGAAGCGACAGATGAAAATTCTGTAGCGGCAGAAGAAGCAAACGTGGCGGATGAAGTGAAAAACGTGGTTGACGACGAAAAAAGAGAAATTGCGCCTTCTTGCGGAACCGAAAAGGATTTTTCGGCACATAGTCAATGCCAAAGTCAGGCAGAATCGCAAGCTCAACCCCAACCGCAGGCTACGGTTCGCTCCCAAGCGCAACCTCAGCCTCAAACCCAAGCCCAAGATCAAACCCAAGCTCAGAACGGCTACGGTTACGGGTACGGAACGCCGTACAGCGGTTACAACAACCAACAGTTTAACGCGCGTCCCTACGGTTCACAACAGCCCGCTCCGCAACAGTACAGAGCACCGCAGTACGTTTCTCAACAGTACGGCGGCGGTAATTCCTACTACGGTCAGAATTACAGCAATCCCGCACCCGTTCAGAAGAAAAAGAACAAGGGATTGAACATTTTCCTTGTTGCCCTTGTGTCAATCCTTGTAATTGCGGTTGTAGGAATGGGTGCTTATATAATCGGCAATCAGCCGACTGAGGAAGACGACAGAACGGTTTCACAGTTCGGTCAGGAGAGCACCAATGCTGAGGTAACCGAGGTAAGCATTCCCGAAACCATTAAGTACTCCAACATAATCATTGACGAGTACGAAGGGCTTTCCGAGCTTTACGAGACTTGTTCTCAGAGCTGTGTTACGGTTAAGTGCACCATAAAGAGCTCTTACTACGGTTACACCTACGAGACTCCGGCGTTTGGAAGCGGTTTTATTATTACCGAAGACGGGTACATCGTGACGAATCATCACGTTATTGAGAACGCTTCCGAGATAAAAGTGGTTTTCTACGACGGCAAGGAAGTTGATGCGGTTCTTGTGGGCTCCGATGAGCTTTCGGACATTGCGGTTCTTCAGATAGACGAGGATGAATTGGTTCCCATTGCAATTGGCGATTCCTCACAGCTCAAGGTGGGCGACCCTGTTATTGCCATCGGTACTCCCGCAGACATTGCCCTTGCGGGTACAATGAGCTACGGTTACATTTCGGGCGTTAACCGTAAAATAGACCTTACAAACGATTTCGGTCAGGTAGTAAAGACCATGACTCTCATTCAGACCAGCGCAACTCTCAACCCCGGCAACAGCGGCGGTCCGCTTATCAACCTCGCAGGTCAGGTAGTGGGCATTAACGCACTTAAACTTTCTACGGAGTACGAAGGCCTCGGTTTTGCGCTTCCCATGAAGGAGGCTACTTCCATTATCAACGCAATCATTGCGGGCGAAGAGGTCAATAACGGCGCAGACAGCTTCGTTTCGGGTGCGGCACAGTTGGGCATTACGGGCGGTACGGTTACGGATGAGGTGAGAAGCAGCTACAACCTTCCCGAAGATTGCCCCGACGGCGTTTTTGTTACTCAGGTTAACAGAGGAACCGCTGTTTACAAGGCGGGACTCAGCGTCTTTGACATCATTACGGAGTTCAACGGCACAAAGATTGCCACAATTGAGGAGCTCAAAGAGCGAATCGCAGAATGCAAGGCAGGACAGACGGTAAGCTTGACTTATTACCGCCCCGGACGTTCGGGAGAAATCGGCAAGAGCGAAACGATTACCTTTGCGCTTGATTCCGTAAGCTGATTAAAGCCAATTGAAAAAGAAATTAATTAAAATCGCTGTAAAAGCTGATTTGGATTAACAAGCAAAGGCGGGTTAGTATGAAAATTGTAGTAATCCCCGACAAGTTTAAAGGAACTTTAAGCTCCCGTGAGGCGGGAGAAGCGATACGCAGAGGCATAATTGAGGTTATGCCTCTTTCCTCTGTTAAGTGCATTTCCGTGGCAGACGGAGGCGACGGCACGGTTGAGGCGTACCTTTCCTCTGTGGGCGGTAAAAGAAAGTATCTTGAGGTTTGCGGCCCTAATTTCAAGCCGATAAGGGCTTGCTACGCTGTCCTGCCCTGCGGAAGGGCTGTGATCGAAATGGCACAGAGCAGCGGAATGGGAGTGGCGGAGCCCGGTTCAAATCCCGTGTTCACCACGAGCTACGGAGTGGGCGAATTGATTAAGGACGCCATGGACGAGGGTTGCCGTGAAATCATCGTTGGAATCGGAGGAAGCGCCACAAACGATGGCGGAGTTGGCATGGCGGCGGCTTTGGGAGCACGTTTTTTAAACAGCAACGGCGAGGACATAGAGCCGAGCGGAGGCGGACTTTCAAGTCTTAGCAGGATTGATTTAGGCGGGTTTGACCCCAGGGTGGCTTCGACTAAGTTTTTGGTTGCCTGCGACGTAGACAATCCTCTTTGCGGAGAGAACGGAGCTGCAGCGGTTTTTGCACCTCAAAAGGGGGCAAGCGCTGAGGACGTTGTTTTATTGGACAGTAACCTCAGACATTTTGCGCAGACGGTTAAGCGTTTCGTCGGAGTGGACCTTTTGGAAATCAAAGGCGGCGGCGCAGCAGGCGGACTCGGCGCAGGGCTCAAGGCTTTTTGCGGTGCGGAACTTACAAGCGGGACAGAGTTGTTGCTTGATACGGTAGAGTTTGAAAAAGAAACTGCCGACGCTGATCTGATTGTTACGGGCGAGGGTTCCTTTGACAGCCAGAGCCTTGGCGGAAAGCTTCCGTTGGGAATAAGCAGACGAAGCGGTGGGACACCTGTCGCAATCATTGCGGGCAGGGTGGAACTGAGCGAGGAAGAAATAAAGAAAGCCGGTTTCTTTGCCGCCATCGAAAGCGCCGAGAGAGGGCTTAGCTTTGATAAAATTAAAAAAACAGCGGCAGAAGATTTAAAAAATGCGGCAATAAGACTTGCAAAAATGATTAAAAACGTTTAAAATGGTGGAAAGTTAAAGTAGGGGAGTTGATAAGCTGTGAAGCCCGTAAAAAAAGTTGCTTGCATACACGACCTTTCGTGCTACGGAAGGTGCGCTATAGGAGCAATTTTTCCTCTGCTTTCTGCGTTGGGAAGTCAGGTTTGTCCGCTTCCTACGGCACTTTTGTCCACCCACACGGGGGGCTTTGAAGGTTTTACTTTTTTGGACCTTCACGACCAGATGCGTGAGATTGCAAAGCACTGGAAGGAAATCGGATTGGAATTTGACTCCATTTACAGCGGATTTCTCGGCAGCGAAGCGCAGATTGAAACGGTCTTGGAGTTTCTTGACACTTTCGACAGGGAAGAAACGCTTTACCTCGCGGACCCGGTAATGGGTGATGAGGGGGAGCTTTATTCCACTTACACCGTTGCCATGGCGGAAAAAACCGCTAAGCTTTGCGAAAAAGCCGACATCATAACACCTAACCTTACAGAGGCGTTTATTCTTACAGGCGGTGCTTATAACCCTTACCCAAGCGACGAACAGCTTGAGGAGTTGTTAAACAAGCTTGATGCTCTTTGCAAGAAAAAGCAGAAAGCGGTGGTGATAACGGGAATTCATGACACGGCAAGAAATTTAGTCGGAGCCGTGTACAGCGACAGTTTCGGTGAGCGCACGGAGAGGGGCTTTGCCTTTGCGCCTCATTGCGATGCGTTTTTCCCCGGAACAGGCGAAATGCTCGCTTCCATTCTCTTAGGGCTCGTGCTTAACGGAATCGGGATAAGGGAAGGATTACAGCGAGCGGTAAACTTTATCTCAAAGTGCTCCTTCGAAACGGTGAAGCTCGGTACTCCAAGGCGCGAGGGGCTTGTGTTTGAAGGAATGCTTGACCAAATCTGAAAAAATTTTGTAATGTGCTAAAAAAGCTAAAATTATGCTATTGAATCCGTTTTTATTTTGTGGTATAATAAGGCAATAAGTTATTGTGAAAGGATGGCGTTTTTATGGAACTTAAAGGCTCTAAGACAGAAGCTAATCTTATGACCGCTTTTGCGGGCGAATCTCAGGCTCGCAACAAGTACACTTATTTTGCTTCCAAGGCAAAGAAGGAAGGCTACGTTCAGATAGCAAACCTTTTTGAAGAAACCGCTAACAACGAGAAGGAACACGCTAAGATTTGGTTCAAGCTCCTTGAAGGTATCGGAAGCACGGAAGAAAACCTTAAAGCTGCAGCAGAGGGTGAAAATTACGAGTGGACTGACATGTACGCTAACTTTGCTAAGGAAGCTAAGGAAGAAGGCTTTGATCGCATTGCTTACCTTTTTGAAGCGGTTGGAGCTATTGAAAAGCACCACGAAGAACGTTATTTAAAGCTTCTTGAAAACCTTAAAACCGATAAGGTGTTTATTGACGATGAAACAGTTATCTGGAAGTGCGGAAACTGCGGACATCTCCACGTTGGCAAGTTTGCTCCCGAGATGTGCCCTGTTTGTGCGCATCCCAAGGCATACTTTGAAAGAGAAGCGGCTAACTATTAATTTTGTTTGTCATGAGGGAATTCCTTTTTGACGAAAAGCGGGAGCTGTGACCCGCAGGATAAATGATTAACAAGGGACGGTTTTGGGTTGTTTACGGCGACTCAAAACCGTTTCCGAGTTATGACAGTTTTTTTGTAAAAATAAGAGGATAAAAAAGATGGTTGAATTGGATTCACTTAAGGAGATAGAGTTATTTCTGTTTGACATGGACGGTACCTTGTACCTCGGAAACACACTTTACAGCTTTACGGCAGAGTTACTGTCTGCCATAAAGGCGGCAGGTAAGCGTTACTTGTTCATGACCAACAATTCCAGCAGAAGCGTAGAGGATTACATAAAAAAGCTTGCAAGCCTTGGGATCGAAGCGGAATCTGGCGATTTTATAACTTCCTTACAGGCGACAGCCGTTTATTTGAAAAAGCACCACAAAGGCTTAAAGCTCTACGTTTGCGGAACTCAGTCACTTAAAGAGGAGTTAAGGCGTGAAGGGTTCTCCGTGACGGAGAATCTTGATGAGGTTGAGTGCATTGTAATGGGCTTTGACAGCGAGCTGACATTTAAGAAGCTGGAGGATGTTTCAAAGTTACTTTGTACCCGACCTGACATTCCGTACATTGCAACCAATCCAGATTACGTGTGTCCCACAGAGTTTGGCAGCGTTCCCGATTGCGGAAGCGTTTGCGACATGCTGTTCAACGTGTGCGGAAGAAGACCTAAGGTCATCGGTAAGCCTGAGGCCATGATGCCCCTGCTTGCGATGGAAATGACGGGTTACAGCAAGGAAAAGACTGCGGTTGTGGGAGACCGAATTTACACGGACGTTAAAAGCGGGCTGAACGCAGGAGTCCTTGCGGTTCTTGTGATGAGCGGCGAAACAACTGAGAAGATTCTGAACGATTCTGAGGACAAGCCCGACTTGGTGCTTAAGGACGCAGGCGAAATCATAAAATACTTATAAGGGGTGTTAGATAATATGGGAACAAAGATAATCGAAAATAAAAACGGAACAAAAATGATAGCTCACAGAGGGCTTAGCGGTTTGGAAACCGAAAACACCTGTGCCGCCTTTGTTGCGGCGGGAAACCGCAGTTACTACGGAATCGAGTGCGATTTGCACGAAACTGCTGACGGCAAAATCGTTGTTATCCACGATTACGAAACCGGCAGAGTGGCTGATGTTAACCTTCCCATTGAGGAGACTAAATTTGACATTTTGCGTGCGGTGGTTTTGAATGACCGCTTTAGCCAGAAGAAGCGTTTTGATTTGCGCATCCCCACTCTTGAGGAGTACATAAAGATTTGTGAGCATTACGATAAGAAAGCGATCATCGAGTTGAAAGGCAAGCTTACAAAGAATTCTGTCTACAAAATCTGTGATTATCTCAAAGCGGAAGGGCATCTTGACAGAGTGGTTTTCATTTCCTTTGACATGAATCTTTTGCTTTACATGAGGGAGAAGCTTCCCGAACAGCCTGCTCAGTTCCTTACAAGCGGAGAGCTGACAGACGAGCTTATCCAAAAGCTCAAGGAATTAAAGCTTGACATTGACATCTACTACGTAAGATTGAACAAGGAACGCATTGATGCTTGCCACGCCGCAGGAATCAAGGTTAATTGCTGGACACTTGAT
The DNA here is from genome assembly GCA_017531625.1 of Clostridia bacterium. Lineage (GTDB taxonomy): Bacteria > Bacillota > Clostridia > Oscillospirales > CAG-382 > SIG636. The sequence goes on from JAFXKQ010000030.1 coordinate 8,242, forward strand.
AGACCTGAGATTGCGGAGGAATTTATTTCCTACGGAATCGACTTCATCACCACAAACATTTTGGAATAATTGGAATAAGTAAAACAAAGAGCTTACTGTTATGAGTCGTACTCTAAAGGACAGTACAACAAGACACGAAAACACCCTTAGTTTTTTAAAAAACTAAGGGTGTTTATAATATTCTCTTTCTTTGTTAGTCAAGTTGTGCTATAATACAACTAACCGATAATAAGAATTTGACGGCCAGTGGCCGCGGACAATGCATCACGAACTGCGGCAGTCGAATAAGATTATTTCTCGACCGGTCGCTATCTCCCGCTCGGCGTATGGA
>JAFXKQ010000031.1 GCA_017531625.1 Clostridia bacterium
ACGCGGATTCAAGTATCGCTTCCGAATCCTCTGCCGCAATTTTTTCAACCAAAGCGGTAATGTACTGCTTTTGCCGTTCCATACGGGCGAGGTTACTGCTGTCTTCAAGTCCCTTTCTCGCACGGACATAACTAAGCGCCTGATCGCCCTTTAAGGTCACCATGGCACCCTTTGTAAATTCTTCGTCTAAGACGGTAAATCATCAAGGAGTTCAACAGTAACACCGCCTGCCGCATCGTTTAGAATCGGCACAGCGTCCATCGTCAGCGAAAGATAATGCGTGATGTCAGTTCCGTAAAGCAGGTTCTCCACGGCAGAAACAGAATTTCTGCAACGCATCTGATCGTTACCGCCGAAGGTGTGCGAAAGCGCAAGCTGAGCATCAAAAGTACCGAGAACCTCTCCTGTGCTGTCGACCTTTTTAATTTCCGTTACAGTATCTCTGTTTATATGCAGAATACTGTAGCTCTTGCTTTTCTCATTGATTACAACGAGCGCAAAAAAGTCGGATTGCTCAGAGTTTTCCTTGCCCTCTACCTCGGAAACTGATTTATCCACGCCGATAACCAAGAGCGAAGTAACGTCACTGTTTATGGTGTGCCAAGCGCCGTCAAAATAAACATCGCCCACATTAGGCCCCGAGTTATTATCGGCATTACCGCTGTTTCTGTTCTCAACGACTAAGCTCTCTATCAAACCAAATCCGCAGACCATAAGCGCGCAAAGCAAAACAAAACAAACGGTGATGATCACAATCTTTAATTTAGAATTACTTTTCATAACACACCAAACCCTTGAAAACCAAGGGATTTTAAAACTATGCCTGTTTCTTTGCCTTTACAAAGGAAATCAAAGCAACGGAAGCAAAAAGAATCATCGCTGCAAGTGCATAAAATGTGTAATCAAACACGCCCGTCTGAGGAGAGTCGGGACCGTCAGGATCAACAACGGGAGCGTTGCCGTTATCTACTACAACTGCAAAAGGTGTTTCTTTAGTTATGGTAACGGTAACAACATCGTCTTCGCTTACAGTGTATTCAACATTGCTCCAGGTACCGTCTTCCAAATTCTTACCGAGGAGAAGGAAGTAATCCTCTGCTGTAATACCCTGGAGTCTGAAAGAAATAGTAAGACGGTGTTCGCCGTCAAGCAATGCTGCCTTATCGCCGATTACTCTAATGTCAAAAAGGTTTGAAATCACAGCGTTATCGAGGGGAGCGCCTTCTGTAAGATTGTTCCAAAGCTGTTCAAAATCGGGAACAAGTTCATCAAGGTCTTTTTCATCGAGCTCTTCATCCGCCTCTTTAAGCGCGGACTTGATTTCCTCAGGTACGCCTTCCTTATCTGCGTCCTTCACGGGAGTAATCAAAACCTCGCCTTCAAGTACCTCGTCAACAAGGTGACCGCTGCCGTTATGAATGATACCGATAACATTTTCTTCTTCACCGGGCACGCCAACGAGATCGGGGCCGTCCTTTTCTTCTGCACTGGGCGTAAACTCCGCTGCGCTTACGGGGAGCACAAGAACACAAATCAAAAGGACTACTGCAATAAGACTACGGAATAATTTCATTGTTTGAACCTCCTAATTTCAATGAAAAATCAGAATTAACATTTAAAGTAATATAATAAAAGAGTTTCTCTTTAATTATCATCCAAATCGTTTAAATACGACGCCATAACAAGGTATCTTCGGTTTGTACCGTCATTAATACAAGTGGAGAGAATCAGTACTCTGTCCCCCGCCTCGGGAAAAGCATCGTGATTAAAGTTCGCTCCAATTGCACGAATCGACTTAATGCGCTTAAAAAAACTTCTGTACCAGTAATTGTTTGAAAAATCATAATTGTGGAGAATGTGCAGTTTTTCAAACGGCACAGCGGCGAAGACGCGGTAATGTCTGACTTCGTGCGGTAAATAAAGCTTAATATCACCGTGAGTACCAAAGCTTTCGGGGTCTGAGTAAGTAGTTCGGAGCTGACCGAACATTGCACCGCTGCTCATTGCGTGACCGTAAATAACTGTAACAGGGTCGTTAAAATCAGAGGAATTGTAACTTTCCTGCACAAAGAGCGAACCCGCTTTTTGTGAACTGCCGTCATAAGCTGTGTCGAGGTATTCGTTACCTTCCCCTTTTCCCATGAGAACGGGATAATCAACCTTTGTGCCCTCAATCTCAATCCAGGCACAAACATCTCTATTTATCTCCCACAGCGGGGTGAAATCCAAGGTCGGCTCCATTACGGGCTCAGACTCAGGCGGTTGCGAAATCGTTTCATCAATGCTTTCCGACGAGCTCTCCTCCGGAGTCGGCTCATCACTTTCCGGTACTTCTTCCTGACTTTCAATGCTTTGCGGAACCTTCAAAGAACTCAGTTTATCCTCCCAATCGTCGTAAACTTCGTCTTCTTTCATAAGAAAGTATGCACATAACACCGCAAGTATTAAAAACAAGCATCCCAAAAGAACATAAACCTTTTTCATCACCAAGCTCCTTCTTCAAGGAAAGACAAACAAACCGCAATCTAAGGACCCGGTCCTTGCGTTACTTTTTTTACAGAGAAAAGAGCTTTTCGCCACGGCTCACCAAGGAGCTGACAGCCTGTACACCTTGCTTGTTTTGGATGGCGGTAAACGCTTCAGCTAAATTCGGCGGTCTTGAACCGGTGTTATGACAATCCGAGCCGAGCAAATGAACCATTCCATCGTCAAGCCGTCTGAACGCCTTGGACTTCGACATAAATCTCAAGAAGCTGTTAGCATTTGACTGCATCAAAACTCCCTCGTAAACAAGGGACTTCAAAACCCTTTCGGTTGTACAATTATCGTATCTTTCAATGTGAGCAAGCACTACAGTAAAGCCACTGTGACGGGCTAAGTCCGAAATGTCAGCAACTAAACGCTCGGTCCACGGTCTGAAAGGCATCTCAACAAGTAACGCCTTTGTACCTTGAATTCTGAAAGCCTCGAGCTCTTTCATGTGAGAGAGCCCTTCAAAGTACGCAATCTCTGCGCCCGGGAAAATTTGAGGTAAGCCTTCCCCCATTGAGGCACAAAGCTTTTCGTAACGGCGTTGCCTCTTTTCAAGAAAGTGCTCGGGGTTATCTCTGTCCGCATAAAAATGCGGAGTAAGGGCCACCTTGGCCACGCCCTGTTTTGCGGAAAGAGAGAGCATTTCAAGGCTCTCCTCCACAGACCGGCTACCGTCATCCATTTCAGGAAGTATATGCGTATGAAAATCGATTAAACCGCTTACAGCCATCTACGCACCTCCGCCCAAAAACAGCGCATTAACCCGCACTTCACCGTTTATTTGTAATAATACGAGTAATGTCTTGAATAGTACTTCTTATACTTGTACTTACTGTAATAGCCCGCCTCGCTGTTGGCACAGGTCAAAACAAATCCGATAACATTTGCATCATTAAACTTAAGCTGACGCACAGTATCGTCAAGAACACGCTTCTCTACATAATCCTGTCTTGCTACCACGATCACGCCGTCAACCAGCTTTGAAACGATGAGAGCGTCCGAAACCGCAGAAACGGGCGGTAGGTCGATAATGATGTACTCATAAAGCTTTTTAAGGGTTTCCAACAGAGTAGCCATTCGCTTAGAAGAAAGAAGCTCCGTCGGATTAGGGGGCACATCTCCGCAACTTATAACAGAAAGCCCGCCAAGTTCCTCCGCGCGTTGAACAAGATTTTCACCGTTGTTTTCGCCAACCAAAAGGTTAGACAAGCCGGGAGCTCGATTGAGATTAAGGTTCTTCGCAATCTTGGAAAGACGCATATCAGCATCAATAAGCAAAACCTTTTTTCCCGCCTGGAGCATATCATACGCCAAATTCATGGAAGTGGTGGTCTTGCCCTCGTGCGCCATCGCGCTTGTAACTCCTACAACACGGCACTCGCTCTCGTTAGGGAAGCTGAAAAGCACATTTGTACGAAGCCTTTTATGAGCCTCCGCCATGGAAAAGGGACGCTTTTTGCCGATGGTAGTATCATTTTCGAAATAGTTGGCAGTATCCTTAACGCCATTCTTCTGTTCTTCTCTTTTTTTCTTCTTAAACAATGCCATCACTTGTCCTCCGTGGGATTCTTGCCGTAGCTGTAACGGTAATAGCTGTAAGAACCTTTCTTGTGGGTGTAAGCGTCGGGTACAACCGCAAGAACGGGAATGTCATACTTCTGGTTGAGGTAATCCTCATCCCTGACGGTAGTATCCATCAAATCAAATATTATAATCAGACCGATACTGAGAATCAAGCCGATGATCATGCCTATAATTGCGTAGTTAGTACAGTTTGGAGCTGACTTGGAAGAGGGACAAACAGCACGTTCAACAAGCCTTACAGAGCTGCCGTCCACAACGTCGGCAATTCTGTCGGGCAGGATGTGAACGATTGTATCCGCAATCAGTTCAGCCTCCTCAGGGTCAGAACTTGTAACCGAGATTTTAAAAACCTCTGTGCCGTTTACCGAGGAAGCAGACACCATTGAATTAAGCGTTTCGTAAGTGTAGTCCAAATCAGCTTCTTCTATAACACGCTCAAGAGTGATTCTCGTTTTTAAAATAATAACGTAAACGTCAAGCAAGCTCTTTGCCGCCGAAAGCTCTGAAGCACTGATGGTAAAGCTTGCACCGCCCAAGGAGAGCGAGCTGTTATTAACATACATCATAGCGGTTGAGGTATACCGAGGTGTGATAAACACCATGGAATACGTGAAAAGTATTGCACCGATCAAAATCATCGCAATAACAATTATCCAAGCCTTGCGCCACAAAAGCTTTAACAGGTGCAAGAGATCTATTTCAACTTCTTCGTTTTTTACCTTGTTATCCATTATAAAAGCCCCTTTAATGCCTTCGATTCAAAAGTAAGCTGTCTGTTCCGCCGAAAGCGTTCAGTCAAAAGCAATCGACTGATAGACATAATATTACATCATCATAAAGATACAGCTAAATTATAGCACAAACCTTGTTTAAAGTCAAGGAATATTGTCAACTAATTCTTGTAATTTAAGAACGTTTTTTTGTGCACCATTTTTGACCAAAAGCGGAGCATCTTACTGCCCCGCTTTTATAAAGCTATGAAATGTCTTTCTTGGTGTACTTACTGTACGCCAATGCAATAGAAACACAAGCAACAATCACACCGATTACCACTAAAACAGCATCAAGTCTACCGTTTGCGGCAATGTCCGCGCCGTCAGCATAACCGTAAGGAGTCAGGTACTTCAAAAATTCTGAGCTGTCCGAAATGTTTGCCACAATGTTAAAAAAGTACATGATGGCAGTAACGCCGATTCCTATCCCCAAGCTTCCCTTTTTAAGAAAGGCGGAGATTCCAAAACAAATAGCTCCAAGCTCAAGCTG
>JAFXKQ010000032.1 GCA_017531625.1 Clostridia bacterium
AAGCTCAAGCTGAAGCAAAAAATACGCAAAATGAATAAGGCAAAACTCTTTCCAGGGCAACTGTTCATCTATGACTGTAACGGAAACCACCGATACACAAAACACCGCTGCATTGAGCAAAGCTATCTGTGCAACAAGAGCCAAAAGCTTTTCGCTAACGATTCTGGAACGTCTCACAGGATGGGTAATCAAAAACTCCGCCGTTCCGTCCTTTTCCTCCTTGGAAAGAATTCCGGATGCAAGAAGCGCAACGAAGAACGCTCCGCCGATGCCGAAAACATTACCGCACTCAATGGTATAGAACCCGATCAAAGTACCAAAATTCACTTTATCCATTCCGAAAGCTTCGGTAAAAGCACCCATTGAAGCGAACATGTCAGAGACTCCGTCCATTTCGCCCTTCATTTCGGGATACATAAACACGCATACCGCTATAACAAAACTGATTACTGCCGTCCATACGGCCAGGGACTTGCTACCCTGCCTCATCTCATGCTTAAACAAGGTCATCATACGACACCTCCGTCGGAGTAGTAATGCATAAAGATCTCTTCAAGGTCAGGTTCAGAAACTGAAAGATCCACAAGGCGGCCCTCGCCCATTCTCTTTACTAAACCGTTAATGTCCCCACTGTAAAGAAAACTCATTCCGCCTTCAAAAACTTTAACATCACGTACGCCTTCAAGTCCGCCCACAGAAAACTTACCGTGAACCGTTATACGCTTTGCGCTGGTCTTGGAAAGGCTGTCAACGCTGTCACAGGCAATGAGTCTGCCATCACGAATGATTCCGGCACGTCTGCAATTACGCTGGATCTCAGAAAGAATGTGAGAGGAAAGAAAAACAGTAGCTCCGTCTTCGTTTCGCTCTCTCAAGATGTCAAAAAACTCTCTCTGCATCAAAGGGTCGAGACCGCTCGTTGGCTCATCCAAAATCAGCAACTCCGGACGGTGTTGTAATGCACAAACAACCCCCAGCTTTTTTCTGTTACCAAAGGATAGCTCGTCAACCTTGCGTTCAACATCAAGCTGTAGACGTTCACACAAACGTTTAGCCTCGTCTGAACAATCCGTACCACGAAGTTTTGCCGACAAAACGATTACATCACGTACTTTCATTCCGGCATAAAACACAGCTTCCGAGGGAAGATACCCCACACTTTTCAAAACCGAAACCTTATCCTTGGTAACATCATAACCAAGTACCTCGGCCCGACCCGACGTAGGTTTTATCAGCCCGAGCAAAGTGCGTATCGTTGTGGACTTACCCGCACCGTTAGGGCCGATGAATCCAAAGAATTCACCCTTTTCGACCTTTAGCTCCAAGTCAATGACGCCTCTGGATTTTCCGTAGTACTTAGTAAGCCCTTCTGTTTTTACCGCAAACATGAATCAACCTCCATAAACAAACAGCAAACCTAAAAAACAAAATACCGCATTCTTCCGAATACGGCATCTCATTATTAACCAAGATTGCTCAAAAGTGCAGTAAACTGGCTCTTTCTTCTTGCAGCTGTGTTTTTGTGAAGAAGACCCTTGTTAACAGCCTTATCGATCTTTCTTACAGCATCCTTATAGGTTGCAGCGGCAAGCTCCTTATTACCTTCAGCAAGGGCAGCCTTGTAATTCTTAATAGAAGTTTTGAGAGCGCTCTTAATCATCTTGTTACGCATGCTCTTGGTAGCGCTAACCTTAACTCTCTTTTTAGCAGACTTAATATTTGGCAAGCAACTCACCTCCTTATAGCTTAGTACTTTTAACTCAGCCATAATACCACACTTTTTTTGCTTTTGCAAGAGGAAAATGCAAAAAATTTAAAAAAGCAATTAAATTTATTTTATCGGTGCAAAATAACGGTAAAAAGCGTTTCCCTAACCTCTCATGATGGGGAACGAAAAACACCAAGAATTGATTGAGGAGAAACTTTATGCTGATAAAACGGACAGATCTTGCACTTGAAGCACACGAAATAAATGCAGAACAAGGAAAAGATGACGGAGTTATTACCCGTGAAGAAACAAGAGGAAACTTAAAAATCACCTTTGCCGAAATAAAAGAAGGAAAAGGTGAAGAGCTAACCAAGAAAAGAGCAGGAATGTACATTACCGCAGACATCGGGAAAGTTTGGCAGGACGGAAGAGAGGATTTTAACGAAAAAGCTAGGAACTCTCAAAACTGCTTGCTTCCCTACTCCCCGAAACAGATGACAAAGCCGTCCTTGCAATAGGGCTGGGAAACGAAGACATCACAGCAGATGCATTGGGGCCGCAAACCGTATCCCGCCTCTTGGTAACAAGACACATAAAGATTTTAAACCCCGAACTTGCGGAAGCGTTGGGTTTTGGAAACCTCTCGGCATTTTGCCCCGGAGTGCTCGGACAGACCGGGATTGAAAGTGCATCCCTCATAAAATCAGCCGTGGATTCCATCTCGCCGGCATGCGTAATTGTAGTGGATGCCCTGGCTGCAAGAAGGCTTGAACGCTTGGCTACAACGGTTCAGCTTAGCAACACGGGAATTTCGCCCGGTTCGGGAGTTGAGAACAAGCGCACGGAAATCAGCAAAGAAACCTTGGGAGTTCCGGTGGTGTCCGTAGGAATCCCAACAGTTGTTGATGCTGCAACCCTTGCTTGCGATCTGTTTGAAAAATGCGGAGCTACCCTCTGCGAAAACGAGGCTGTCATCGAAGAAGAACTCAAAAAGCAAGGCGGCAGTTTGTTTATCACGCCCAAGGAAAGCGATTCCGTAATCAAAGAAACATCAAAGCTCTTGGCACGTGCAATAAACTTAGCTCTTCACAAAGACCTGAGTCCTGAAGAACTTTCCGAATACTCCCCCTCTTTCTGACGTATAAATAGCATAACGTAAAACAGGCCGTTGTATCTTACGATTACAACAGCCCTTACTTAAACGCCATGAGGAAATTCCTCTTTTAATAAATTAATTTGACAAGCTCTACTTTGAACGGAGAAACCAAATGAACGGTAATAACTCAAAGATTTTATTTTTCGTATTCGTCATCTGCGCCGTCTTAACCGCTGTCCCCCGTCTTGTTGCCTCGGTCACGCCTGAAACAGCGGATGCTATCGGGCGTTTTATTTTAAAACTTCTTTAATCCTTCTCCCTGTCGTAACGTCCGATGAGTGCTCTTATTCTTGTTCCACGCTCGTAAGCTTTACGTATAAAGTCATCGTCAACGTAGTCGTCGGAATGCACTTCGAGGGTAATCGGGCATTTAAAGTTGCTGGCTGAAAGACGCTTAGCTATTCTTTCCCAGTCTATACTGCCGTCAAAAGGCAAGAGATGTCTGTCCTTGTCACCGAAGTTGTCGTGCAAATGCAAACACGCAAGTCTGTCTGCATGCTGTTCAAGCACTCCCGCTCCGCCGTTGTAAAGATTTTCATGTCCGCAATCGAAGCAGAACTTTGCATTCGGCGAGCTGATTTTTTCAAGGATGAAATCAAGATACGAAGTCTTTCTGAGATTCTCAAAAGCAAGGCAAACTCCAAGTTCCTCAGCTAAATTACAAAGCTTTCGGTAACGCCCCAAGCCAAGCTCGTTAAAAGCGGGCGGAAAGTTACCGCTTGAAAGATGAATAACCATGACCGAAATCTTCAACTCAGCTGTCTCTCTTATGCACTTTTCAAAGAAAGCAGTCAGCTCTTCTCCCTGTTCGCCCTCTGCCCAAATGCTGTTTATCTCCTTAAAATCAGCATGAACCGTTTCAATTCCAAGTTCTTCCGCCCTTGCGGCTTCTGCCTGCGCTTTAAGGTCGCCGTCGGGCTTGTTTCTGTACCTAAAAAGAAAAACGCTATCGAAGCCTGCCTCGGCAATAAGCCGAGCTTTTTCTTTGTAGGACAAAGTCTTGGAATAGTTCAAACAAACAGAGAGGGGTCTTTCAGTCATCGTATTAAAATCCTTTTCTTAATCCTTACGCTTATTTACGGAAACTTCTCCCACGCTGACTAACTTTGTGACAGAATTTTCTTTATTCTTTTTAGCGCAATCGTAAGGGGTTTTTGCGCTGTGGAAGATCTTTGTAAAAACAATCTTGACAACCACCGCCGCCACAGAAACCGCAAGGCTCATGCTGCCGGCAAAAACGATGGTTTTAACAGCCGCTTCGATTCCGTAGTTAAAATTCCCCGCCGCAAATTGACGCATTGTATCATAGAGCATAACTCCCGGAACCAACGGAACCATGGCTGTAAAAGAAATTATCGTTGTGGGTGCTTTTATTATTCTGGCGGTAAATTCTGCCACAAGACAAATTACAAACGTTGCAACAAAAACCGCAAGATTGCTGGAGGTGTAATAACAAAGCAAAATGTAAATCATGTAACCAAGCGTACCGTCTAAGGCCGCAATGGCAATTGTCCTGAGTGGTGCTCTCATGCCTACCGCAAAGAAAACCACCGCAAGCAGGGTGAACAAAGCTGTAAGGTAAGCGTTACCGTTAACCATCATAAACCGTTCCCCCTTATTAAACAGCCAAAACGATTGCAACACCGCTGGCGATTGCGATGGCGCAAATCAAGGTTTCCACTCCGCGCGACAAACCGGAAATGAGGTCTCCGTTAATTGTGTCACGTAAAGCGTTTGTCATAGCAAGTCCGGGAACCAACGGCATGATTGCGCCGATGATAACAGGTTCAACCTCGATAGTGTTGTAGAAGACCGCAGCTAACCTTGCACAGACAGCGATAATCATGCTGCCGCCAAGGGTTGAAAGAAAATTATAGCTGGTTATACTTTCTACAAACTGAACGAAATAACGACAGAAGAAAGCTGCAAAGTACGCCGCAATGAATTCCCCGACACCGCCGCCAAAAATCACGGCAAACGAGCCGGAAGCAAGGGAAAACAACAGAGCGCGCACAACGGGGCGCATTCCGCTCTCGTCGCTTCGCTTTTCCAAAATCTCAAATCCCTCCTCAACCGTAATTTCGCACATAGCAATGCGTCTTGAAACGGCATTGATTCGGTCAATCATGGAAAGATTTATGGTACGGTTCTTTACAGAGGCACACTCTGTGCGCATTTCACCGTCGATTTCGGCGGTAGCAATAACGGCAGTGGGCAAAGCAATGACATTTACTTCCTTTGCTCCGCAACCGTTGAGAATGCTGATACAGCATTCCTCCGCACGGTAAGTTTCCCCACCGTTTTCAATCATCATTGCCGCCGCCTTTATCGCTAACAGCATAAAATCGTTTCTGCAACTCATGTCAAAGGCCTTTCATCTCCTGAAGCTTCGCTTTCCTCGCCCGCGTCCGCACTTTCGCTGCTATCAACGGAATTATCTTCACCGACGTTTGAACTTTCATCCTCTGTACCCGTCTCAGGCAGGTTGGGACTGTAATGCTCTATGCAAATGCGGTTCCAAGGCTTGGAAACAGATGAGCTTATGCCGAAATAAGTCTTTTCGCTGTAAAGGTTGTTGAAGAACGGTACATTTGCAACCGTCGGGAACTCATAACCCAATGGAATGTCCTTGTAAAGGTACTGTCCATCCGCAATGGAAACATAAGCATCGAATTTACGTTCGTTATCACGTCTGAAAGAAAGCTCTATGAGGTCCGCTTCCGAACATACACAACCGTCAAAGCAAATGGCTCTCGTAGACTTATCCCAAAGCACCTTAACATGGCAATCGCACTTTTGGGTAGGTTGCGTACCGACAACAAAAGCACCTTTCTCAACGCAGTTACCGGTAAAGGTGTTTTTGTTTGCATCGTAATAGTAAGCGTCCTTGTAGCAGTCCGCAGTGGCAAGCTTACCCGAAACGGTACAGTATTCAACCTCAACGATTCCCGCAGGCTCAGAGAACTGTTTCTCGTACTCAACGCCTTTATCTTCAAGGTCTTGGTAAATCATTTTAAACACATTATCCCACAGGCTGAGCGCAGGATTTACGGAGTAACCGCTAAGGCTCTTATTGTTGTCGTAGCCGAACCACACAGCACCTACGTATTCAGGTGTATAAGCGGCAAAATAAATGTCTCGGTTATCGTTGGTAGAACCGGTCTTGCCGGCAACCTCAATTTTAAACTCGTCATCAAGGGTAACTCTACGACCCGTAGCAGTGGGATTAGCAACTACGTTTTGAAGTACGCTGGTCATAATGTAAGCACTTTGCTCACTGACCGCAACTCTGTGGTTTTCATCCTTGGCAATGAGAATGTTACCCTGTCTGTCTCTGATTTCCGTGTAAAGCCTTGCATCGGAGGTTTTTCCTCCGTTAGCCAGCATACAGTAGCCCTGTGTGACTTCTTTTACCGTAACACCGTAGGTAAAAGCTCCCAACGCCATCGGCGCTATGTTAACGTCGGAATGGGTTTGTCCGCCCACCTTAACCGATTCAACGGGACTGTGAAAACCTAAGGTATCTGTCAGAAAGTCAAAACAAACCCTTGGGGTAAGCTCGTTTACAAGCTGAACAGGAACGGTGTTAAGGGATTTCATCACCGCGAAGTTCAAGGAAACGTGACCGTAAAACTTATTAGGCGTATTGGTAGGCCAGTACTTTTCCGAAATCCGCATAGTCGGAACGTCGTCCACGGCACTGCCGCCTGTAACCAATCCCTTGTCGATGGCAAGAGTATAAAGTGACAAGGGTTTTATGGACGAACCGCACTGTCTTACACTTTGTGTTGCTCGGTTAAGACCGCGACTCGTGTTCTTTTCACCTCTGCCGCCCACGATTCCCAAAATGTTACCTGTATCGGGATCCATGACAACCATTGCCGCCTGTGCAATAACACCTTTTACGTTGTCCACGGTATCACCGTAGACGTAAAGGTACTTGTTGCTCGTATCCTCAAAAACCGTCTCCATCGCTTCCTGAACATCAGGGTCGAGCGTGGTGATAATCTGCAATCCTCCCGAATACAAAACCCTTGACGCGGTTGCGGAATCGTAGCCAAACTCGGCCTTTAAATCTGCTATAACTTCATCAATGAGGGCATCCATAAAGTAAGAACGCACCTTTTCTTCGTAATTAAGTGAAGAATCCGTGTTTAATTCAAGTTGCGCGTTGTACGCCTCGTCAAACTCAGCCTGGGTAATCTTGCCTTGATCGAGCATCTCCTCTAAAACAAGATTACGTCTCGCCAGATTATGCTGAGGATTTCTGATCGGGTCATACTTGGTCGGAGATTTGGGAATGCTGGCAAGGGCGGCACATTCAACAAGCGTAAGCTCGTCAAGCTCTTTTCCGAAATAGGTTTCTGCCGCAGTTTTCACACCGTAAGAGTTCTGCGACAGAAAAATGGTGTTGAGGTACATTTCTATTATCTGCTGCTTAGAGAATTGTTTCGTAACCGTAATTGCACGCAAAATCTCCTGCATTTTACGTTGGATGGTTACGTCGTCTTCGCCGGAAACGTTCTTTATCAACTGCTGTGTGATGGTCGAACCGCCCGAACCGTCACCGGTAGAACTGAAAAAGTTAAGAAACGCATTGGCTGTACGGCGATAGTCAATTCCCGGATGATCCCAAAAACGCTTATCCTCAATGGCTACATAAGCGTCAATCAGCTTTTGCGGAAGCTCGTCGTAGGTAGCCCAAAGTCTGTTTTCACTGCCGGAAAGTTTATCGTCGACAAGCTCGACCTCATTTCCTTCCTTGTCCACGTAATAAATGGAAGTGGCGAGACTGCTGTCAAACTGTAAATTGTTCAAGCCGTCGAAGCTCGGATCAATGTAGTTTTTTACATAAACAACAAAGGCCACGCAAACCGCAATTCCCGTAATGATTCCCACAAGGGAGATGGTCAAGAGAGCGTTCAAAAGATAAGTTAAGCCCTTATAGAGAATAAAAAGCGTAGTTTGAAGAGGGTACGCCACAAACATCTTTGCGTATTTACCCTTCTTTTTCTTCTTCTTTTTCTTAGGCGGATTCTCCGCATTAACGGTTTGCTCCGTCTGCTCGGATGCATTAAGCTGTTCGGGTTGTCCCGATTCTTCACTGTCAGGTTCAGACTGTGGAGAAATCAAAACTTCCTGCTCCGTTTTAATCTCGCTTAAGGATTCAAGGGAACCCTTGTCATCCTCAAAACCTTTATTGTTGTTAAAACCGTTCATTTATACTCCGTCCTTAAAAAATCTGCGGTTGAAAAACCCGTTTGTCTCAATCGTCACGGTTACTTAAAATCAAAGCCGTTTCTTTTTTGTGCATTGAGCAGGCATAACCGTAAATTGTGCCGACAATCATAATAAAAACGCCCAAAAGAATTCCGTAAACGTCAATTGACGGATTGAACACAACCTTTTCGTCAACAAAGATTGAAACCAGCTTATAATTGAAAAACTGCTTAACCAGCAAAACCAATGGTGTTCCAACGGCGATGCAAAGCCCAATGTAATTAACAAGCATGGCATTCTCCACGCTCAAAGGCTCTTTTTTTCCAACATTCTTCATCAATTTACCGAGAAATCCGAAAATCGGTACGCAAACAAGGAGAATTGCAAAAAGCGTAAAGATTCCCGAATAAGCCGCTCCTTTAATGTGATCGGCACCGATGGTCTTGTTGGGAACGATTTCAATGCCGTTACCGAGGGAAAGTGCGTACTGACCGTCGCTGATCTTATCCATGTGCGGGGTAAAAAGCAGATCGTCAACTCCCACGTCTACAAAGACAAGAACAAACGCCACCACCAAAAGTAATGCCGCAAGCACTGCCGAAACGTAGGTAAGAGCCTTGAACACCAGAGACAAAACCTTTGCAACCGGTGCAATTCTTGTAAAACGGTCGGAAAAGTCGTTGCTTTTCTTCAAAATTTTCATAGCTTTCCACCCTTATCCTTAAAATTTATTCTTCCCAATTTCGCCGCAAAACCGACGAAAACTTCTTATTTTCTGTCCTTTACCGCTACATTTCTTTCTCCGAGCATTTGCTTTAAACTTTCAAGTAGAGATTCTGTGATCTGAACCTTAATGTTTTTTGGAGAAAACAGTTTTTTATCCCTCTCGTAGTACAAGCAAACAGAACTGTTTCCCGGAGCAGCGCTCAGCACAGCCAACGCCGTGTCAACAAGCTTTGCGTTTCCGTCGGTAATTTTCAAGTACAGCGCCGGTGAATCCATTTCGCCGTTGGCTTTCGGTTCTTCAACTGCGTTGACAAGGATTTTGATTTCGTCCTCGCCCTCTCCGTCATAAGCTTCTTTAACGGAAACAGTACCCGTAACGGAGATAACCCTGCCCTCTTTAAGCCTTTCCCCCGCTTCTTCCAGCGTCTTTGGAAATACAATCAGCTCCGTTTCCCCATACAGGTCTTCAAATCCGCAAAACGCCATAACACCGCCGTTTTTTGTAACCTTGGTCTTTTTGTACGTGAGCATACCGACGAGAACAATGCTCTGTTTTTCTTTGAGCAGGCCGCTTTTCAGACCTTCGTAGAGTGCAGCGGAACTGGTTGCGCCCTTGGACTTTGCATAGGAGGTAAACTCTGTCAGGGGATGACCCGAAAAATAAATCCCTGTAAGCTCCTTTTCGTCCTCAAGACGCTTTGCTTTATCGTACTCATCTATCATCGGATAGTCAAGCTTAAACAGCTCGTTTTCATCGCCGATGGACTCAAAAAGTCCGATTTGACCGGAGGCAAAATTACTTTTAATGCTCGAAAGCTTTGAACCCGAACAATCAAGGGCCGCCACAAGACGGCTTCTTGCCATCCCGAAGGAGTCAAAACTACCGCTTCTTATGAGAGCCTCGGTCATCCTTGACGTGCCGCCGCTTTGAGTTCTTAAAAGGTAATCCTCAAAGCTTGCGTACTCACCGTTCTTTTCCCTCTCGGTAACCACTTGTTTTGCAAATGCCTCACCCACGTTTTTGATTGCCGCAAGCCCCAAGCGCAAATTCTTTCCGTCTACAGTGAAATAAACTCCGCTCTTGTTAACGCTCGGAGGAAGCAAATCAAAACCAAGACTTACACATTCTTCTTTGTACTGACGCATTTTGAGGTTTTCACCCAAAACGGAGCTCATCAACGCCGCCATGTACTCCTTGGGGTAGTGGCATTTAAGGTACGCAGTTCTGTAAGCGAGGACAGCATAAGCCGCCGCATGGCTTTTGTTAAAGGCGTACTCGGCGAAACGGCTGATTTCATCAAAAATCTCCTCAGAAACCTCTTTAGGCACTCCGTTCTTTTCCGCTCCGTTAACAAAATTAACCCGCTCCCGCTCCATGTCCTTGTGTTTCTTCTTTGCCATGGCACGGCGCACAATGTCCGCCTTTCCGTATGAGAAACCTGCCAGATCACGGCAAATCCGCATAACCAGCTCCTGATAAATGATGCAACCGCAGGTTTCGTCCAGAATTGGTTTTAACAGCTCTGTTCTGTATTGAATCCGCTCCGGATTTCTACGGTTTTCAAGAAAAGCATCGATGAACTTTGCAGGCCCCGGGCGGTAAAGAGAAATAGCTATCGTAATGTCATCAAGATTTTTGGGGCACAATCTTGAAAGCAAAGCC
Organism: Clostridia bacterium; assembly: GCA_017531625.1. Classification (GTDB taxonomy): domain Bacteria; phylum Bacillota; class Clostridia; order Oscillospirales; family CAG-382; genus SIG636. The sequence continues at coordinate 10,474 of JAFXKQ010000032.1, forward strand.
CGCATCCCCTCGCTTTCGAGCTGAAAAAGCCCCACTGCGTTCCCTTCCGAAAGCATTTTGTAAGTGGCAGGATCATCAAAGCCCGCTTTTTCAAGGCTGAAATCGGGGTCAACTTTCTTAGCGGCTTTCTCGGCATTGTCGATTACGGTAAGGAATCTCAATCCCAAAAAATCGATTTTTAAAAGCCCTAATTCCGCCACGGTATTCATGGGAAACTGCGTCACAACTGAGTTTGATGACGCCGCAAGCGGAATGTACTCCGTAAGAGGCTTGTCCGTCACAACCACGCCGGAAGCGTGCTGCGAAGTGTTTCTCGGTCTGCCTTCCAAAGCCTTTGCGTAATCTATAAGTGTTTTTACTGTGTTGTCAATTTTGTACCTTTCGGAAAGCTCCTTACTTTGTGCAAGTGCGTTTTCCACGCTGATTCCGATGGTGCGGGGTACGAGCTTAGCGACCTCGTCCACCCTTGCATAAGGAAGTCCCAAGGCTCTGCCCACATCCCTTATTGCCTGACGGCAAGCGAGTGTACCGAAGTTTATAATCTGTGCGACATGATCCTCACCGTACTTGCTCGCAACGTAATCAATTACTTCTCCACGGCGTTCATCACAAAAGTCGATGTCAAAATCAGGCATACTGACCCTTTCGGGATTAAGGAATCGTTCAAAGAGAAGTCCGCACTTAATCGGGTCTACGCCCGTTATCCCAAGGAAGTACGCCGCAAGACTGCCAACGCCAGAACCTCTTCCCGGACCTACGGGAATCCCTTTATTCTTTGCAAAGCTCACAAAATCACGCACGATAAGGTAGTAATCCACAAACCCCATCGAAGTAATTATTTCAAGCTCGCTCTCAAGTCTTTCAAGGTAAACTTTGTCTCCGCCGTCAATGATACCTGAGCTTACCTTTTCGTTGTATCCGTCTTTACAAAGCTTTTTAAGGTACTCTGCTGACGTATAAGGTGCAGGAGATTTAAAGACCGGTAAATGTAAGGACGAAAAATCAAAATCAACATTGCATTTTTCAGCAATCTTTACCGTGTTTTCCAAAGCTTCGGGAACGTCGGAAAAGAGGTTTTGCATTTCTTCCGTTGATTTCAGATAAAATTCATCTGTGTCAAAGCCGATGCCCTTGTCCTCAACGGTGCTCCCCGTCTGAATCATCATCAAAAGTTTTTGAATGTCAGCGTCAGATTTGTTTAAATAATGGACGTCGTTTGTGGCAACCAGCGGAATTTCAAGTTGTTTTGACAGACTCAAAAGTCCGGCGTTAACCTTATCCTGACCTTCAATTCCGTGACGTTGAAGTTCGAGATAAAAATCCTCGCCGAAGATTTCCTTTAAAGCCTTGGCCTCCCGCTTAGCACCCGCCATGTCATCCGCAAGAATGGCAGACGGAATAGAACCCGAAAGACAGCCCGAAAGAGCAATCAGCCCTTCGCTGTGCTTTGATAACATTTCAAGGTCCGTCCTCGGCTTCATGTAAAATCCGTTAATAAATGCATCCGTGTCAAGCTTAATAAGGTTTTTGTAACCGGTTTCGTTTTTACAAAGCAGGACAAGATGATGGTAAAACGTACCGCTGTAAACTTTATCCAGACGGCTCTTGGGGGCAACGTAAAGCTCCGAACCGATGATCGGCTTTACTCCCTCTTTTTTGCACGCTTTGTAGAAATCAATTACTCCGTAAAGAACACCGTGATCTGTAATTGCTACGGCATTCTGTCCTCTTTCCAGGACTACGGACGGAAGCTTTGAAATCCTGCATTCACCGTCAAGAAGACTGTATTCAGTATGCAAATGCAAATGAACAAAGCTCACCGTTTCTTCCGTCCTTTCTGTTAATCTGATTCATTAATGAGGTTCAAACTTTAAATAAACATTTTAAAACTAAATCCAAAGACAAACTTAAAAAGCTTATTTTAATCCGTCTATTTTATCCGCCTCGGAAATTAATTTGGCAAGTCTGTGGTTTAACCCCGATTTGCTTATGGGCACTTCAAAGAGCATCCGCAGTTCTTCAAGCGAGGCGTCCGGATTTTCTTCCCGCAAAACCGCAGTGGCTTTCAAGGGTTCCGACAACAACTCAAACTTTCCTGTTTTTCTAAGCAACTTAATGGCGTTAACTTGGTCAGCCGCAGCGGTAGCCGCCCTGTCAAGATTTGCATAAACCGCGTTTGCCCTGCGGTTTTCCGTAATGCGAACCTCGTTAATGACTTTTAACTCCATTATTTCTAAGGAGAAGCGCGCCGACCCAATGTAGGTCAAAAAATCTTCAATGGTTTCACTGCCTTTATAGTACAGTCTGTCCTTCTTCCGCCCTTCAATCAGTTTGGGCTCAAAACCCTCGGCAGAGAGCAAATCCATAAGCAGCCCATACTCGCCTTTTGGCAAAGTGAATTCTAAGTGAAATGCCTTTTTAGGGTCTGTAAGAGTACCGTAAGCGCAAAAGGCTCCACCAATGTACGAACGTCCGCACAACTCACAAAGCTTTTCGCTCCCTTCCTCAATGGGATCAAGACGCTCGCCACGGACAAAAGCCTCAGCACAACAAGGCTTTAGCCTATCAGCTTCCGTTTTTAGATGTTGTTTGATTTCTGCAGAAACACTTACTCGCAAAACTCTACCTCCGTTTCAAGCCAAACCCCGGAGTTTTCGTACACGCGTCTCCTTACCTCGCTTATCAAAACCTTCAAATCGGCGCAGGTTGCACCGCCGCGGTTGATCACAAATCCCGCATGCTTTTCCGAAACTTGGGCACCGCCAACAGCAAAGCCTTTTAGACCCGCCTGCTCAATAAGCGCACCGGCAAAATGCCCCTCAGGACGTTTAAAAGTACTGCCGCAACTCGGAAACTCCAAGGGTTGTTTAGCCTTGCGCTTGTTCATGTTTTCGCGCATAAGTGCATGGACGCTCTCCCTGTCGCCCTTTTCAAGGGTAAATTCAGCGGAGATGATGTACAGGTTTTTGTTTTTATGAAAAATGCTGGTTCTGTACGCAAGTTCAAGTTTTTCCGCCGAAAGCACGGTCAGCTCAGCACATTCCGCATTAAAACAAATCACTTCTTTGAGGCAATCCTTGATTTCCCCGCCGTAAGCACCGGCGTTCATGTAGACCGCACCGCCTACGGTACCGGGAATCCCAAAGGCAAATTCAAAACCTTTAAAGCCGTTTCTCGCCGCAAATCCCGAACAAGCAGAGAGCAGAGCGCCGCAGTCTGCCTTGAAACCCGTTTCTGTAACGGAAATTTCGTTAAGCTTCAGAGTGGAAACCAAAACACCTCCAAAGCCTTCATCGGAAAAGATAATGTTACTAGCATTTCCGATAACCCGAAACGGCGTTTTCGAAACGCTTAGCTCTTTAAGGAGAGAAACAAACTCGGTCGCAGTCTTGGGATAAAAAACAGTTTCTGCCTTGCCGCCAACCTTCATCCAACTGATTTCCGCAAGGGAAACACCGTGTTTAACCGTGCAAAGGGAATCAAAACCCAAATCGCTCTCTCCTTTCCAATTTGTGTTAATGAAAAAATATCCCAGAATCTCATTTTGATTATACACCAATTTATTCCGCATTTCAATAGCATTTAAAAAAAGACCGACTCAATTTGCTTAGAAACATTACACAACCGCAAAAAAGAGCGCGTTTTTATGCGCCCTTTTGCAGTTTTATCCAATGCTGTCAACAGCTTTAAGAAAGAACTCGATTTCTGACTCTGAGTTCCCCTTACCGAGACTTACTCTCACAGCGCCGGAGCTGCCCGTTCCCAGGGCGACGTGGGCGAGGGGCGCACAGTGCAGACCTCCTCTGACACAAATGCCGTGCTCCGAAAGCCTTTCAGCAAATGTCTCCGCAGTAAATCCCGACTTATTAAACAGCACTATTGGCAAATAGTTTTCGTAGTTTTTCGGTTCGGTATACAGTTTTATGCCATTTATTTTTTTCAAGCCGTCGATTATTTTCCTTTGCATGCAACGCTCTTTTTCAATGCTGTAATCAAGCTCGGCAACAGCTTGAGCAAGACCCGCAAAGCCCGTGACGTTTAAAGTTCCCGGCTCAAGTCTTTCAGGCAAAAACTCGGGCATTGTCTTATCCATTGAAGCGGTGCCTGTTCCGCCCTCGATCAGAGTTGAAAAACAAAGCTTAGAATTCGGGTTAACGATCATTACGCCCGTACCCATCGGACCGCCGATTCCTTTATGCCCCGCAAAGCACACCACATCTGCGCCCAGCTCTTTCACATTTATCGGAAGATGCCCTGCGCTCTGTGAACAGTCAACGATAACGATTGCGCCTACCTTTTTGCTTCTGCCGTGATTTCGGCTACAGGCAACATTCCGCCGTTTACATTGGAAGCGTGGGTGATTACAACAAGCCGTACAGAAGGCTTTAAAACCGATTTAAAGCTTTCAAGCGTTTTAAGCGGGTTTTCAAAATCGGGAGCAAAAAACTTGAGTTTACACCCAAACTTGCGCAGTGAATAAAGCGGACGCAGTACCGCATTGTGCTCAAAGAAAGAAGTCACATTGTCTTCCCCTGCCTTTGCCAAACCCTTTATCGCCATGTTCAAAGCATAGGTTGCACTCGGGCACAAAACCACGTTTTCACTTTCCGCCCCAAACGCTTTCGCAATGTTTTCACGGCATTCAAAAACCGTTTCGGCAGCACGCACAGAAAGCACGTGTCCGCTTCTCCCGGCATTTGCCGCACTGTAATAAGCGTTTTTGATCGCTTCAAACACTCCGTTGCTTTTTGGGAAACCTGTTGCCGCGTTGTCAAAATAAACCATTTTTAACTCCATGC
>JAFXKQ010000033.1 GCA_017531625.1 Clostridia bacterium
GGCTCATCCCCATTAAACAGATTTCAGTAAACGTGTTAAAGGAAACCAAGCTATGCCCCGGAGGAATGGCGTTTGGAGTAAAGTTTTTCACCAAAGGCGTGGTAATCGTAGGATTGAGTGACGTGGAAACCCACGGCGGCACCCTCAGCCCCGCCTCAGAAGCGGGTCTTAAAGCGGGAGACGTAATTCTGAGCATGAACGGCAAAGAGGTAAACACCACGGACGAGGTGGGGAAACTGATAGCCGATTGCAAAGGCGAGGGAATCAGCGTAAGCTTCAAGCGTGGCGAAGAAGAAAAAAGCACCACGGTTTACCCGGCGATTTGCGCCAAGGAAAACGTCTACAAAGCGGGGATCTGGGTAAGAGATTCCACCGCCGGCATCGGAACCGTGACCTACGTTAACGCAAAAACCGGTGAATTTGCGGGGCTCGGCCACGGAATCTGCGACGTTGACACGGGAGCACTGCTTCCCCTGCTTAAAGGCGTTGTGGTAGACGTTGCAATTACAGACGTAGTAAGGGGCTTAGTGAGCGCACCGGGGGAGCTTAAAGGCGACTTTTCCTCTGTCAAAAAGGGCTCGCTCAAAGAAAACACGGGGGTTGGCGTCTTTGGAACCTTTGACTCCTTACCCAAAAACCTTTCGGAACCCTTACCCATCGGTTTGAGAGACGAAGTAAAAGAGGGCAAGGCATTTATTTACACTACGCTGTCCGACAACAAAATCGGAAAGCACGAGATTGAGATTGAAAAAATCTACAAAGACTCAGGTCAAACCAAAAATTTTCTTATCAAGGTAACAGATAAAAACCTTCTCAAGCAAACGGGAGGAATCGTCCAAGGAATGAGCGGGAGTCCCATAATTCAAAACGGAAAAATCATCGGTGCGGTAACTCACGTTCTGGTAAACGACCCCACAAGGGGTTACGGAATCTTCATCGAAAACATGCTGAACGCAGCGGAATAAACCGCATTCGGGTTCTTCTTTCCTCTGTTGAGATGCACCGATGAGCGTCTTCACGAAAACAAAAAAGTGGCAGGCACTTCTTTACAACAAGTGCCTGCCGCCTTTTTTAGTAGGAGTATAAAATGAAAAAGCTTATAGTTTAAATAAAACTTGCGTTATTGAGAATGAGCGTGCTGTAAAGGAAGAGCGCGTCAGCGTTTTCAAGCTCGATTCCAAGCATCTTACAAATGGGAGCTACGCTGGTGCTCTTAATGTAACGCAGGTCAACGATCGTGATTCTGGAGTACGCTTCCGTAAGGAGGGGAGAAATGCTGCTGCCGAAGGAATCACGGAAAATCACCAGTTCCTTATCTGTGGTTGCATTAGGGTTGTCGATGGTGATAAGCTCTTGAGCTCCGCTTAAAAACATTTCGTAGGGGTCGTAGCTTTCCGCCTTTTTGTCGTCGTACATGCCCATAACCGTGGGAACTATCTTATTTGTTTTTGAATCGTAGTTGTATCTTGTAACGGTACAGCCGTCAAAATGGTCTGCCGTAAGATACGTTATGGTATCACCCTTCAAGGGAAGGTTGAGCTGTCGGAGATAAACGCCGTCAAACTTTTTGTCAAGGACGTTTGTTTTGAAGTCTCCCGAAAGCTCTACTCCCATTTCGGAAGCAAGCTTCTGAGCGACGTCGACGATTTTATCCTGACGCCAGTGGGTGTCCGTGAAGTAGTAATCGTCAATGGACAAGAGTCCTGTAATGTCAATGTATTTGAAATCGGGATTTTTCTCTTTGAGAAGGTCAATCATCTTTTGGTAATCAATTGAGAGATAACCGTTCTTCTCCGCAAGGAAGTAACCCTTATCGGGGATAACAGAGAGGTACACGTTACCCTCTCCCTTGGAGAAAATGTTCTTGTAAAGGTGTGCAAAATGGTCGCTTACACGGTCAAGGGATTTCTCACTTAGGGGGTAAACAAGGGCTGCAAGATAACCGTCCTCAAGGTAGATGTCGTTTGTGTCCATCTGCTGTAAAACGTTGAGGGAGGTAAAATTCTTTATGCCGATGAACTCGTCTCTGAGGGGGAACTGGTCCTGGGTATAGCTCTCAAATCCCGACATGAACTGACCGTTTGCCAAGGATTCAAGGGTCAGCTCAGGGAACTGAGCGAGCACCTTGTTTTCGCTCTGAGAAAAGGTTTCTGCCGGCTTGAACCAACAAGTGAGGGAAAGCCCAAAGATAAGGAGGGCGCAAAGTGCAACCTGAACAATGTTTTTAACTTTTGTACTCACGTCAAGACCTCCTTAAAATCTGAAATAAAGGAAGGGGCTGAAAGAGCCGTAAACGGGGAACGCCGTAACAACCACGAGGAGAACCACCATTACGATGGGTTCTGCAACGTTGAGAATCTTCTCGGCGGTGAGGGATTTCTCTCTGATTTTCGCCGTAAGGTTCTTGAGAAGGGGCGTTGAACCGATAAAGCCGAGGATAAAGAGGAAACCGTAGCTTCTGAGGTAGTAAACGGACTCTGCGGACACAAGGGAGTAACCGCCGATGCCGAACATGCCGCCAATGTATCTGAACGCTTCTGCCATGTCTGCGGCGTTGAAGATAACAAAGCTTATCACTACCGTAAAGAGAAGATAAATGTGGCTCCAAACCTTGGACTTTTTAAGATACTTCATAAGCCAGAACTTCTCAACCACGAGGATCACGCCGAAGTAAAGACCCCAGATTATGAAGTTCCATGCCGCACCGTGCCAAAAGCCCGTTGCGAACCAAACGATAAAGATGTTTCTGATGTGGCCGAGTTTGGAAACACGGTTTCCACCCAAGGGGATGTAAATGTAATCCCTGAACCAGGAACCGAGGGACATGTGCCAACGTCTCCAGAATTCCGTAGCGCTCTTGGAAATGTAGGGGTAATTAAAGTTTTCGAGGAAGTCGAAGCCAAACATCTTACCAAGACCGATGGCCATGTCGCTGTAACCCGAAAAGTCGAAGTAGATGTGGAGCGTAAATGCGATGGCGTAGAGCCAAAAGAACAAAACGCTCTTATCCCCTGAGCTCTTGAAAATGTCGCAAAGCTCGCCGAGAGCGTCTGCGATAAGGATTTTTTTAGAAAGGCCGATTACGAAACGGCGGATGCCGTAGGAAACTTTTTCAAAGCTGTGTGTTCTCTCATTAAGCTGTAAAGCGACGTCGGAGTAACGTACAATAGGACCTGCGATAAGCTGAGGGAAAAGAGCAACGTAAGTTGCGAGGGCAATAAAATTCTTCTGTGCAGGCACATCTCCACGGTAAACGTCAACTGTATAGCTCAGACACTGGAAGGTGTAGAAGCTGATTCCGATGGGAAGCGCAATTTTCAAAAGGGGTACAGAAAGACCGGTAATGGCATTAAAGTTGTAAATAAAGAAGTCTGTGTACTTGTAATAGAACAGCATCGCCAGACTTGTCACCACGGACAAAATCAAAAACAGCCGTGAAAGGTTCTTTCTATCCTTGTATTTTTCGATAAGCAATCCGAAAATGTAACTCAAAAGGATCGCCGCAATCATCAGAACTACAAGCTTTTTCTCTCCCCAAGCATAAAAAACAAGACTTGCAAGCAAAAGCACGCTGTTCTTTGCAGGCTTAGGAGCTAAAAGGTAAAGGATCACCACGCAGGGGAGGAAGTAGTATAAAAACGGGATGCTCGAGAAAAGCATTTCTTCTTCACCTCTTTGTTTTAGTAAAAGAATAGAATCTCAAAAATTATCAAGTGCTAAAAAGAGGGCGTAGGGAACTCCCTACGCCCCTTAAAATTGCCAAAGGCTTAAAACTCTACGATTTTTGTCTGAAAAACCGTCATACAATCCCTAAAATTCCGGAAAAACAGACCTTTTCGTGTTTTCCGACCTCGGGCGCACTAACACTCAAAGCCGAGTCGATTTAAAGGTAATCTTATTCTATGAGTTCTTCGATTTTAGCCGAGGATCTCGCCGTTCTCGTCCATTGCAGGTTCGGGTTCGGGACACATTACGAAGAATACGGTGTTGTCTATGTTTTCAACGATGGTTTCAGCTGCGGTAACGCAGATCTGCCATCTGGGGTTAGCCTGCTCTGTAAGAGTAGCCTTGAAAGCTTCAACGTCTGCGCCGTCAGCAAGCTCGAAAACGTAACCAACAAATGCGATGGAGCCCATCATAGGACCAAACATTGCGCCGGTTTCAAAACCGCCCATGGTTTCTGCATCGAAGCCCTGGAGCCATGTGTCGGGTTCAACAGGCATTGCGCCGCCCATGAACTGAATAACGGGGTTAGCGATGAGGATGTTAGCAAGCTCTTCTGCGCTGATTTCGGGGTTTGCAGCCTTTTCAGCCTTGAAAGCGTTAAGAAGGGTCTGGCCCATTGTTTCGCCTGCGGGAGCTTCTGTAGATTCTTCTGTAGATTCTTCGGTGGACTCTTCTGTGGATTCTTCAACAGATTCAACAGATTCTTCGGTGGATTCAACGGATTCAGTGGATTCAACGGATTCGGTGGATTCTACAGAATCGGTGGATGCATCTGCAGAGGACTCATCATTGGAGTCGCCGCATGCTGCGAAGCTGAGTACCATAACTAAAGCGAGGATAAGTGCAAGAAACTTTTTCATTTGAGTAAATCTCCTTTTATTAAAAAACTTTTATTTTTCATAATTAATCCAGGCGTTCAAGGCGGACTTCCCAGCCCTCAACCTCGTGGCCGTATTTGAGAATCAAGGTCTCTGTTACGTCGCCGACCTTGACTGTCAGGGTGTAAACCGTACCCTGCGCTGCGCTGTCAACAACCCATTCAAGCTTCAAATCCCCTTCTGCTTCAAAGGGAACCGCTGTCGGTTCGTGCTCGCCGTCCTTGATGACTGCGCCTTGTGAAATGTTTATTTGTGCTTTTCCTTTCAGTTTCATTTCCACGGGAACCTTAACCGTAACCGATTCTTCTTCCAAACTGAAAGCCC
>JAFXKQ010000034.1 GCA_017531625.1 Clostridia bacterium
GATGCGAGTATAATGCGTTACGTAAATTTGAATATCACAAAAACGACTGTGACGAAGACGGTCGGATGGTGATGCTTACAGAGAGTTGTCGGGTGGTGCGAGACAATGGCAGAGCTTTCCAATGACTTATCACTTCCGAGTCGGAGGACCGAAAGCGTAGTGCAAGTAGACTCCTTCCGTAATGCTGCGTAAAAGCAAAGGGTTTGTTTGAACCCGTAAGTGACGGAAATTTCTTTCCGTAATTTGAGTGGTACCGCGGGTTTATTACTCGTCTCAAAGAAAATCTTTGAGACGAGTTTTTGTTTTTGTGGGGTCCCCGAGAATGAGAAACAAAGTTTTTGGGGTGAGTATTCAAATTTGAATCCATTATCAAAACAGTCAGAATGAAAGGAGACGGTAAAAAATGGATTACAGTTTGAAAGAGGTTGCGGGCAGAATCAAAGGCCTGCGCGAAGCAAAGGGTTACACACAGGAAGAGCTTGCAAAGCTTACGGGTGTGTCAGTGGAAGACTACAAGGTTTTAGAGGAAGGGGAAACCGATTTCAGTTTCACTTTCATTTACAAGTGCGCTAAGGCCTGCGGTGTTGAAGTCGTTGACCTTCTCGACGGAACAAGCACCACTTTAAGTTCCTTTGCCGTTACGAGAAAGGGCGAAGGGCTTAAGATTTTATAACAGCACGGCGTAGAGTACAATAACCTCGCTCCCAAATTCAAAGAAAAACTTGCAGAACCCTTTTTGGTTAAATTTCCGTACCTTCCCGAGGAACAGAATTCACCAATGAAGCTCAACTCTCACAAGGGGCAGGAGTTTGACGTTATCGTTAAAGGTTCGCTTAAAGTTCAGGTCGGTAACCACGTGGACGTACTTAATGAGGGCGACTCGATTTTCTATAACAGCCTTATCCCCCACGGTATGATCGCTGTGAGCGAAGGCGGTTGTGAGTTCCACGCCGTTGTGCTTAATCCCCAGGACGGCCATTTCAGCGAGGAGTACCCCGAAGCGCCTTACGTGGCTCCCAAAGCCGTAGAAAAGGAAACGGCAGAGGCAACCACCGTTGCCGACAATTTTATTGAATCCTTCTATGACGAAAACGGCGTGTTTAACGGCATAAAATTCAAAAACGACGATAAATTCAACTTCGCTTTCGACTGCGTTGACGCAGTGGCAGAGAAGACCCCCGATAAGCTGGCGATGATGTGGGTGGCAAAGGATAAAACCGACCGTGTGTTCACGTTCAGCGACTTGAAGAAGTATTCCGCTAAAACCGCCAATTACTTTGAATCTCTGGGCATTAAAAAGGGCGATACCGTAATGCTCGTACTCAAACGTCATTATCAGTTCTGGTTCTGTATGCTCGCACTTCACAAAATCGGCGCAATCGCAATCCCCGCCACAAACCAGCTTGTGGAACACGATTTCACTTACAGGTACAAAGCGGCTAAGGTAAAAGCCGTTGTCTGCACCGCCGACGGTGATGTGTCCGCCGAAGCGGAAAAGGCAGCCGCAGAATTCCCCGGAATGCTTAAAATTTTAGTTGGCGGCAAGAAGGACGGCTGGAACGATTTCAACGTGGAAATGGAGCGTTTCAGCACCCATTACAACCGTACAGAGAACACACCTTGCGGTAACGACCCAATGCTTATGCTCTTTACGTCGGGCACAACGGGTTATCCCCGCATCGCAACCCACTCTTACAAGTACGCCTTGGGTCATTATCCCACGGCAAAGCATTGGCATAATGTTAATCCCAACGGCTTGCATTTCACCATCTCCGACACGGGCTGGGGTAAGGCTCTCTGGGGTAAGCTTTACGGCCAGTGGCTGTGTGAAGCGGGCGTGTTTACCTACGACTTTGACAGATTCAATTCCGAAGACATTCTGCCAATGTTTGCCAAGTACCACATTACGACTTTCTGCGCACCGCCTACAATGTACCGCTTCTTCATCAAAGAGGACCTTTCAAAGTATGACCTCTCCTCAATTGAGTACGCCACCACGGCGGGCGAAGCACTTAACCCCGAGGTGTTCAATCAGTTCAAGAACGCAACGGGCCTTACCATTATGGAAGGCTTCGGACAAACCGAAACAACCCTTTCCATCGCAAACTTTGTGGGCTCTACGCCTAAAATCGGTTCAATGGGCAGACCCAGCCCCCTTTATGACGTTGTACTTCTTGACCCCGACGGAAACGAATGTAAGACGGGCGATGTGGGCGAGATCTGCATCCGCACCAAGGAAAACGTTCCCTGCGGTCTGTTTATCGGTTATTATCTTGACGAAGACAAGACAAATGAAGTTTGGCATGACGGTTATTACCACACGGGCGACCAGGCGAGCATGGACGAAGACGGCTACCTCTGGTACGTAGGACGCATTGATGACGTTATCAAGTCTTCCGGTTACCGCATCGGCCCGTTTGAAATCGAAAGCGTAATCATGGAGCTTCCTTACGTTTTGGAATGTGCAATCACTCCCGTTCCCGATGAAATCAGAGGTCAAATCGTAAAAGCGACCATCGTTCTTGTAAAAGGGAAGGAGGGTTCGGACGCTTTGAAGAAGGAGATTCAGGAATACGTTAAGACCCATACGGCACCTTATAAGTACCCCAGAATCGTTGAGTTTGTTTCCGAGCTTCCCAAGACCATCAGCGGTAAGGTAAGACGTGTGGAAATCCGCAAAAACGATTTGGAAAAATCAAAGAAGTAAAAGGCGAAAACATCGTAAGTAATAAACAAAACAGGAATCGGCGTTCAAACCCGATTCCTCAGACCGCTGACAAAGGCACAGAGCACGAAAAATAAAAACAAACTTACTGCATTAAAGTTGAAAAATCGGGGCATTGCCCCGATTTTTCTGCCATTTACCTTATTTTTTCGTTCAAAACGAACCTCGGCTCACA
>JAFXKQ010000035.1 GCA_017531625.1 Clostridia bacterium
GATGAAAGGGAAGCTTAAAACCGTTCATTTCCAGACCGGTGCACAACAATATCAAAAATACGGAAGTCTTAACATAACCGATTCACGCGACATTTTCTTGTACAAAACTGTTACAAGCCGACAAAGACCAAAAAGCAATTCAAGCGGAGGTTCACGTAGCGGAGGTTCACGTAGCGGCGGCTTCGGAGGAAAGTGTTAGGATTGCTTATTTGAGAAACTATAATCGCTCTCCAATCGGAGGGCGATTTGCTTTTACTGCCTTTTAAAATTTCAACGATGGCAGTGGCGCACAAAAGGCTTTAGGTTTTGCGGTTTAGGGGCGTTCTTTCGCCAAAAAACTCTTGCATTTGCTTTTTCTATCTGTTATAATCTACGGTAGTTGTTTCCTCGACGTTTGTACGCTTTGTAGCGTCTGGCGAGGCACGGGTTTGTAAGTTCATAAATTCTGATAAAAAGGAAGAAAAAGCTATGAAAACTTTGTATACGGGAAAAACCAAAGACGTTTTACTTGACGAGGAAAAGAATGTAGTTCATTTGCTTTTTAAGGACAGCGCTACGGGCGAAAACGGCGTTTTTGACCCCGGTTCCAACTCCGTTGGCGGCAGCGTTGAAGGCAAGGGCAAAATCGGTCTTGCTATCTCCAAGTATTTCTTTGAGCTGATGGAAAAGAACGGGATTCCTACCCACTACATTTCCGCTGACGTGGACAAGGGACTTATGCAGGTTCGTAACCTCACCGTTCCCAAGCTTGAGTTTGTACTTCGTTACTTCACTGCCGGCAGTATGTGCCGCCGTTTCACCCTTGAAGAAGGCATTCCTTTTGATCCGGTTTATACAGAGGTTACTCTCAAAGACGACATTCAGGGCGACCCCCTCATCAGCGAGCGCATTTGCATTATGAAGGGGCTTCTCAAAGAGGGGCAGTACGGTGAGGCGCTGGGTATTCTCGAACGTGTGGGCGAAGTTCTTAAGGCAGAGCTTGCTTCCTTGAATTTGAAGCTTATCGACTTTAAGATTGAAATCGGTTATGATGAAAACGGCAAGATGTACGTTGCCGACGAGATCACTCCCGACATCTGGCGTGTTCGTGACGAGAACGGAAACATTCCCAACCAGATCGACTGTGCTAAGATGCTTTTGGCAAAGCTCGGACTTTAATTTGTTTATGACGGCGAGGGTGGAAATCTTCGCCGTTGTTTTTTGGAGTGTTTTTAAACAACGGGGGGCGTAAACTGAAATGAAAAAAGACCAAAGCAGAGAGCTTTTTGTTCTCGAACAAATAAAAAACAAAATGGACGCTTTAAAAGGGCATTTAGGGTTTTACTACAAGAATCTGGTTACGGGTTTTGAGTACGGAGTCAGGGCAGAGGAAGCTTTCCTTGCCGCAAGCGTCATAAAGTTTCCGCTTTTTCTTCATCTGTTAAGCAAGGAGGCGAAGGGGCTTTTATCCTTGGATGACAAAATCGTAACAGAAAACTCCGACAAAGTTCCGAGTTGCGGTGCGGTAAATCTTTTTACCGGAGCGGTGGAAACTGACCTTCGCACGCTTTGTAAGCTCATGATCTGCATCAGCGATAACACGGCAACCAACAGGCTCCTTCGACTTTGCGGTCTTCAAGACGTGGAAAAAGGCTTTTGTGAAATGGGGCTTGAAAAAACGAGAATCCGCCGTTTTCTCTTCGATTCCGAAGCTTCTGCAAGAGGGATTGAAAACAGCATTTCTCCAAGGGAAATGGGTGCGCTTCTTGAAAAGCTCTACCGTGGCGAGTTCATGAACGAGAAAATAAGCAAAACAGCACTGGACGTTCTTCTTAAACAGCAGATAAACCACAAGCTGGGAGGAAAGCTCTGCGGAGCTGTTCCCATCGCACACAAAACGGGGGAGGATTCGGGACTCAGCAACGACGTGGGCATCGTTTTCGCACCTCAACCCTTTGTTGTTTGCTTTGCGGGACACGACACCGAGGTTTACCCGTGGGAGGACTTGATCAGAAACAGCGCCTACGATTTGTACGAAAGTCAGACAAGGGATTAAAATAGAACAAAATGGAAAACTGCACGGATTGCCCGTGCAGTTTGTTTATAGTTATCAATCAGTTTTCGTTACCGCTGTTTTTTGGCAAGCTCTTTAAAAGAAACAGGGTGTACAAAACGATGACGGCGGACAGAACAAGGGAGATCAAAACCGTTTCTCTTTCCGTGAACTGCGTTTTGGCAGAGAAAGCACCAAGTGCGTTGTAAGCGCTGTGGACGGCGATGCAGGGAACAAGACTTTTTCCTCTGTGGAAGATGAGAACGCACATAAAACCGAAAGCCACAGCAACCAAAACCTGACACAGATTGTCTGTAACGCTCATTCCGCTTCCGTTAATCAGGTTCACCAAATGACCGAGACCAAAACTGAGACTTGAAACGACTACCGCAAGTTTCAGGTTGTCTTTGCTCATTGCTTTGAACAAAAAGCCTCTGAAAATGAGTTCTTCAAGGAATCCCACCAAAACCATGCTTAAAAAGAGAGCAAGCGTTTCCGCAACGGGCTTTTCGAATGACACGCCAAACCATAGACCGTGGGAGGCAACGAAAATCAAGGGAAGGTAGTAAAGGAATTTTGAAGCCTTGACAGCGGGCGTACAAATTCCGTACTTTTTCAGTAAGCCGTTCTTTTCCATCCACAGAATGGCAAAGATTGACAGAATGGCATGAAAATTTAAAGTCACCAGCTTTGGGGCGTTTAAACGGCGTGAAAGTTCGTCCGTAAGTCCCGAACCGAAAACGTAAATTCCGATCCAAAGCAACGAAAACCAAAGCTCGCTTTTTTTGTAAAGTCTGTTCATTTTAAAACCTCCGTGGCTTCGCACTTCTGTTTTTTCAATCAGAAAATGCGCTTTGACGATTTTATTCTACCATAACAGAGTGCAAAAGTAAACAAAGGGTTTGTTTTTTTATCCTTGAATCACGGCTTCAAATTCCGTAGTTCCCGCTTATGGGGTCAAAAAAGAGAGGGATTTCGGGGGTTACAAAGGTGAAAAACGCAAAAAGAAATGCGATGGCGCAGAGGGTGAGAACCGCCGTGGTGGGTGATTTACAGCTTACGCAGTTCTTTTTGAACAGCCACCATTCAAAGAAGAACGCCAGTCCTGCCACAGTAAAGAAGATTAAAATGTTTACCCAATCGGGAGATGGACCGAAAACGCCGTTGTAGGTGTAGAAGAAAACGGGTATCA
>JAFXKQ010000036.1 GCA_017531625.1 Clostridia bacterium
CGGTCCTTACAAGGGCGGTATCAGACTTCACCCGTCAGTTTACCTTGGAATTATCAAGTTCCTCGGTTTTGAGCAAGTGTTCAAGAACAGCCTTACAACTCTCCCTATGGGCGGCGGTAAGGGCGGTTCCGACTTTGACCCCAAGGGCAAGAGCGACATGGAAATCATGCGTTTCTGCCAGAGCTTTATGACCGAGCTTGCTAAGCACATCGGCGCAGACACAGACGTTCCCGCAGGTGACATCGGCGTTGGCGCAAGAGAAATCGGCTTCCTCTTCGGCCAGTACAAGCGTCTCCGTAACGAGTTTACAGGCGTTCTCACAGGTAAGGGCATTCCTTACGGCGGTTCTCTCGCACGTACACAGGCAACAGGCTTCGGTCTTTGCTACTTCACAGATGAAATGCTCAAAGCAAACGGCCTCTCCTTTGAGGGCAAGAAGGTAGTTATCTCCGGCTCCGGTAACGTAGCAACCTACGCAGCAGTTAAGGCTACGGAACTTGGTGGTAAGGTTATCGCAATGAGCGACTCTTCGGGCTACGTTGTTGACGAAAACGGCATTGACCTTGCGGTTATGAAGCAGGTCAAGGAAGTTGAAAGACTCAGAATTTCCGAGTACGCAAAGCGTGTTCCCACAGCGACATTTACAGAAGGCTGTAAGAACATCTGGACAGTTAAGTGCGACATCGCACTTCCCTGCGCAACACAGAACGAGCTTGACCTCGACGGCGCAAAGGCACTTGTTGCAAACGGCGTTATTGCAGTAGCGGAAGGCGCAAACATGCCCAGCACTCCCGACGCAGTGAGCTACTTCCAGGAAAACAAGGTTCTCTTTGCTCCCGCAAAAGCGGCAAACGCAGGCGGCGTAGCAACCAGCGGTCTTGAAATGACTCAGAACTCCATCAGACTTTCCTGGTCCTTCGAAGAAGTTGACGAAAAGCTTCACGGCATCATGAAGGGCATCTACAAGGCAGCGTACGAAGCATCCGTAGAGTACGGCTTTGCAGGTAACCTCGTAGTGGGCGCAAACATTGCCGGCTTCCTCAAGGTTGCAGAAGCAATGAAGGCACAGGGCGTAGCTTATTAAGCCGTCAAATCATTATCGTAGTTGTGATATTTTTTTGATTTGAAATACAGATCGCTGACATTTATCTTTGTCGGCGGTCTGTATAACCTTTATGTTTAAAATAAGTCAGCAGAAAAGGAAAAGTTATGTCAAGATTATTTATGTCCAAAAAGGGTGTTACATCAAAGTTTCTTTTAGTTTTTGGTATATTTTGCATTATATTTTGTATTTATTCTTTTACTTCCGGTATGACGGAACGTGGATTTTTAGACAGCGATATTGATGCTTTTATAAAAATATTAGCACCGATTTTAACTGGTATGGCCGGTGGAATTTGCATTTTAACAGCGGTTTGTTACGGCAAAACCAGCATTAGCGTTTACGATGATCATATTGAAGGAACAGGCGTAGGTAAATTTGCACTTGCACCTCACAATTTTTACTTTTCAAATAACACGAACTACACGGTACAGAAAAGTGGTGGCAAACTAAATATAAGTTGCGGTGGCGAAAGCTATGCCGTAATGTTAACTGCAGCAGATGCACAAGAAGTTTACAACTGTATTTACGGCAACAGTTCAACGCAGAACCATCAAGCAAACCAAACGAACTATAAATCAAGCGCAAATTCCACTTCCGACTCAAATGCTACAAACAAAAATGCAACCACACCACAAACCACAATTGCGATTTGCCCACATTGCGGCACAAAATGTCGAGTTCCATCCGGCAGAGGGTTAATACGCATCACCTGTCCAAACGCTAAATGTAAAGTTCCTTTTACATTTAACAGTTAAGATAGTTCAAAAAATTAAAGCAGAAAATTCGTTTTCTCTCGAATTTTCTGCTTTTTATTTTCAGTTATTAACTTAAACCCTTTTATCTGTAAACGTAAACGCTGTGGTTCTTCCAACCGCTTTCAAGCTCTTTAGCGTTGTACTCACGGCGGCACTCCTTAATGTCGGACTGGGAAGGGTCGTTTACGATGAAATAAAGCTCACCGTCAACGTATTTGTAACCTACAACCACAATAAGATGCCCGTTTCTGTAAGCTTGCGGAGCGTTCTTTATCTGCCCCTCCGCCGTCTTAATGGAAAACGCCATGGGAACTCCGTTAGCCAAAGCGTGCATCGCCATCTCAACGTCGTAGCTGTCATAATGAGCCACGTACCCCTGTTCACCTGCAAACGCCACGTTAAAGAGCCAGTTTCCGTAAATTCTGTCACCGTTGTCAAAGCAAGCCGCCGCAACGTCACCGCTTTCGAGGTTTGTGCCGAGGTACTCAAGAAGCATGGAAGTAGAAGTGGGACTGCAAATGATGTTTCCGATGACGGGAACGTGCATTTGTGACCTAACCCTTACGTCGCAGTAAGCCTCTGCGGGCAAGCTGTCCCTGTCGATTTCAAAACGGGGCTTTCCGTTGTTTGTCACGTAGAAAGCCTTGAATTCGGGCTCGCCGTCAAGCTTTGCAAGCTCCACCTTAACCTTAACGCAGGTAGTTTTTTCTGTAATGTCAAGGGTGTCGCTGTCCATTTTTCCGCCCTCGGACTTACCGCTTCTGCTGGCGGAAACGCCCTTTTTGGAGGACCAGATTCCAAAGGAGAACCATTCGCTGTAAGAGCCGTCCGCCTTTTTGTAGGAAATGAAGGTCTCGCAGGTACCGCCGTTAGTCTTGGCGTTCCAGGAAACGAGTAAGCGGTTGCATTCCGTAACCGTGATGGGCTCGGAAACAAAAGTCCCCTTTTCAGCCCCGTCAAGAACCAAAACTCCGTTTTCAATCTTAACTCCGTCAAACTCGCCCTTAAAATTCTTTGCTTCAAAGGGCAGAGTGCGGTAAAACAAATCAATCTTAGCCATTTTTAATCTCCTTTTTTGCGTCCTCAATCATTTGGATAAGTCGGTGACCGACCTGCGCCATCATGCGGTAAGCGTCCTTTGCAAGATGCTCGTCAAAGTAACGGATGAAGAACCCCGATTCGAGCGTGAAGTCGCCCTTGTAATTGATTTCCGCAAGTGCCTTTGTCACGGCGCCGAAGTCGATGGAACGTGTAAAGGGCAGATTGTGCAAATCGTGAACCTTGTCGTTGTCGTGAATGTGAAGAGCCCCCAGTCTGTTCCCCAAAGCACGGATAAACTCAGCCGCACCCACGTTGTTTATTTCAGCGTGTCCCACGTCGATGAGCGCTGTAAAGTAACGGCTGTCAAGGCTGTCCATGAGGGTAATGTGCTGTTGAGTGGTGGCGTTGAATTCGGGAACAATCACGTTTTCAATGGCTATCTTAACCCCAAACTCCTCGCAGTACGGTTGAAGGGTTTTAAAATGTTTAATGTTCGCTTCCATTGCCGCTTCGTGATCGGGCATAGAACCGGGGTGCATGACCACAACGGGAGCGCCCAAAAGCGCCGTTGCCTCAATGGCACGGATAAGCCTCGGGTAAGTGAGCGAATTGTAAGCCTCGTCGCCGTTCTTCCAGTTCGGGAACGGTGCATGGGTCTGGTTAAAACAAATTCCGCAGTCCTCAGCGATTTTTTTAAAGGACGCCATGCGTTCCTTGTAATCGTCATGGCTTACGGGGTTATCCTCACGTCTTGCGTCGTACATGGAGAAATCGAGGGCATCGTAACCCGCCTCCGCCAGCATGGGAATCGCCGCCTCTGTGCCGAAAAGTTGGGTGGCATAAGCAAACTCGGTAGAAAGCTTCACAAGCAAAAACCTCCTGTAAAAAACTGAAAAGAGCCGGCTCAGAAAGCGAAAAAACGCATCTCAAACCGGCTCTCGCCTCAAACTTAATAAAAATTAGATAACGATAACGCGTCTGATTCCTTCGATAGCGGAAAGCTTAGCGATAACGTCTGCACCCACAAGAGCTTCCGTGTCGAGAACGGAGCAAGCGTTTGTGCCCTTGGAGCGGTTGAGCATGGACTCGATGTTAATGCCTGCGTCGGAGAGCATGCCGGAAATCTGAGTAAGCATGTTGGGCTTGTTTTCGTGGAGAACCAACAAACGGTGAGCGCACTGTCTGGGGAGATTGATTGCGGGGTAGTTTACGCTGTTCTTGATGTTGCCGTTTTCGAGGTAATCAACAAGCTGGAGCGCAGCCATACGTGCGCAGTTCTCTTCACTTTCGGGAGTGGAAGCACCAAGGTGAGGAATGGTGATGATGCCTTCGCAGTTGATGCTGTCCTCTGTGGGGAAGTCAGTAACGTAGGAGGCAACCTTACCCTCTGCAATAGCTTCCTTCATGTCGCCGATGTCAACGAGGTCAGCACGGGAGAGGTTGATAATGCGAACGCCCTTCTTCATGAGAGCGAAGGAGCGAGCATTGAACATTCCCTTGGTTTCGTTGGTGGAAGGAACGTGAACGGTGATGTAATCGCACTTTTCAAAGATTTCGTCAAAGCTGTCAGCTTTGATGATGGAACGGGAAAGATGCCAAGCGCCGTCAACTGTGATGTAAGGGTCGCAACCGATAACTGTCATGCCGAGGTTCTTAGCCACGTTGGCAACCATGCCGCCGATTGCACCGAGACCGATAACGCCGAGGATCTTGCCCTCAAGTTCGGGGCCTACAAACTGGCTCTTGCCTGCCTCAACGGCTTTAGCAACGTTTTCGTTGCCTGCAAGGGAGTTAGCCCAATTAACGCCTGCCACAATGTTTCTGGAAGCGAGAAGGAGAGCTGCAACAGCAAGCTCCTTAACGCCGTTAGCGTTAGCGCCGGGAGTGTTGAAAACCACGATGCCCTGCTCGGAGCAGCGGTCAAGGGGAATGTTGTTTACGCCTGCACCGGCACGTGCGATAGCCAAAAGGTTTTCGCCAAAATCCATCTCGTGCATAGCTGCGGAACGAACCATAGCCGCATCGGCCTTATCAAAATCCGCACCTACGGTGTACTTGGAATTATCAAACTCTTTAAGACCGGCAGCGCCAATCTTATTAAGTAAAGCAATGTTCTTCATTATTTAGCGTTCCTCTCTTCAAAGTCTTTCATAAATTCAACGAGTTTTTCAACGCCTTCAACGGGCATAGCGTTGTAAATGGAAGCACGCATACCGCCAACGGAACGGTGACCCTTGAGGTTAACAAACCCTGCTTTTGCAGCCTCAGCGCAGAACGCCTTATCAAGCTCTGCGTCGCCGGTAACGAAGCAAACGTTCATGAGGGAACGGTGTTCCTTCTCAGCCGTAGCCTTAAAGAGCTTGGAGCTGTCGAGGTAGTCGTAAAGGATGGCTGCCTTCTTCTCGTTGATCTTCTGCATTTCTTCAAGACCGCCGATGGAAAGAATCCAGTCGAAAACCATACCTGCAACGTAGATGGAGTAGCAGGAAGGAGTGTTGTACATGGAATCGTTGTCAGCCATGGTCTTGTAATCCATGATGATGGGAGTTTCGGGTCTAGCGAAGCCGATGAGATCCTCTCTCACGATGACAACCGTAAGACCGGAGGGGCCCATGTTCTTCTGAGCGCCGGCGTAGATGAGACCGAACTTGGAAACGTCAATGGGCTTGGAAAGGATGCCCGAAGACATGTCGGCAACGAGGGGAATGTCACCGGTGTCGGGAATGTAATTGTAAACAGTACCGAAAATGGTGTTGTTGTAGCAAATGTGAACGTAATCAGCGTCCTTGGAGAAAGCATCCTTCTCAACCTTGGGAACGTAGGTAAAATTCTTGTCCTTGGAGCTTGCAACGATGTTAACTTCACCGTAACGTGCAGCTTCGTCAGCAGCCTTCTTGGAGAACTGACCGGAAACGATGTAATCAGCCTTACCGTTCTTCATAAGGTTAAGAGGAACAGCCGAGAACTGAAGTGTAGCACCGCCCTGAAGGAAGAGAACCTTGTAATTGTCGGGAATGGACATAAGCTTTCTGAGAGAGGCTTCTGCATCCTTGATGATCTTGTCATAAACGGCACTTCTGTGGCTCATTTCCATAACTGACATACCGCTGCCGTTGTAATCAAGCATCTCTTTTGACGCCTTTTCGAGAACGGGAACGGGTAACATGGAAGGACCTGCCGAGAAATTATAAACTCTGCTCATATCTTTATACCTCTCAAATTTTATTTTCGTTCCTGTCTATATTACTACTTTTTTCCACGTCCGTCAATAGGATTAGTTGCAAAAAGTGTATTGACACTAAGGTATAATTTTGTTATAATTAACCGATAGTTGTGATAATGACAATAATCGGCGTATTTTTTGACAAAGTAGGTAATGTCGGACAGCGGTTTATCCGTAAGGGACAGGAGAACATGGTAGATTTTCACACTCACATTTTGCCCGGCATTGACCGTGGAGCCACCGCAAATGCGAAGGCATCGGTTGAGCTGTTGGAGAAATCGTTGACAATGGGTTTTTCGGACGTGGTGCTCACTCCGAGATTTAATGCGAATAAAGAGAGTTTGAGTGATTTTTTGGCACGGAGAGAGCGTTCCGCAAGGGAGCTTCTTTCTGCCGTAAACGGGAAAGCGATTCCGGAGCTTCACCTTGGAGCAGAGGTTTACCTCTGCCCCGCTTTGTTTCACAACCGCAACCTTAGAGAGCTTACGGTGAACGGCGAGGGCAAGTTTATGCTGGTGGAATTGCCCGACGAGGATTTTTTGTCCGTGGGCATCGTTTCAATGCTTGAACGGCTTGCGTTTTCGAGGAGGATTACCCCCGTCATCGCCCACATGGAGGATCATCCGTTTTTGATGGAGGAGTCTTCCCTTTTGGAGTTGCTTGACATGGGGTGTACAGCGCAGATGAGCTACACGGCTTTCAACAA
Organism: Clostridia bacterium; assembly: GCA_017531625.1. Lineage (GTDB taxonomy): Bacteria > Bacillota > Clostridia > Oscillospirales > CAG-382 > SIG636. The sequence continues at coordinate 6,831 of JAFXKQ010000036.1, forward strand.
GTTCTTCACCCGCCGAAAGCTCAAAAAATTCATCCGTTACGGGTACGTTTCCGTCCTCGGTTCGGACGTTCAGGGTACGGAGGGCTACTTTGAAGAAATCAGCAAGTCCCTCACGCATTTAAACGTGGAGCTTGGGGAAAAATTTGTAAAAGAACTCAACGATTACACGAGAAAAACCATGCTTTGCAGTTAACCAAAGCATCGTAATCCTAATCAGCCCAAAAGGGCTGAAGCGCAATGCTTTGCTAAGGCTCGACAGTAAAAATTCAGGAGGTCGGCGGGATTGACTTTGATGCAGTTTCGCCAAACGCTATGCTTAAAATAAATGACCTCAGCCTGAGAGTAGGCGAGGATAACACAGAAATCATTAAAAATTTAGAGCTTGAAATCAAAGACGGAGAGATTTTGGTTTTAACGGGCCCCAACGGCGGCGGCAAGAGCACCATAGCAAAAGTCGTTATGGGCATCGCCGCTCCTTATAAAGGCACCATCACTCTGGACGGTCAGGACATTACGGCCTTGGACGTAACGGAAAGAGCAAAGCTCGGCATCGGTTACGCCTTTCAAGCGCCGGCAAGATTCAAGGGCATCACGGTTAAAAAGCTTCTCACCCTTGCGGCAGGAAAAGAGATTCCCGACCGCGAGTGTTGCGGTTACCTTTCGAGAGTGGGGCTTTGCGCCAACGATTACCTCAACCGCATTCTTGACGGCACCCTTTCGGGCGGCGAACTTAAAAGAATTGAAGTGGCTTCCCTCCTTATCAGAGAGCTGAAGCTTGCCATGTATGACGAACCCGAGGCGGGAATAGACATGTGGTCTTTCAACATGTTGGTCAACGCTTTTAAATCCTTGGGCAGAGAGAGGAGCGGTTCGCTCCTCATCATCTCCCACCAGGAACGTCTCATGCAGTTGGCAGACAGAATCGCAGTCATCGCCGACGGTAAAGTAAAAGAAATCGGCACAAGGGAAAAAATGCTTCCCCTGCTTACAGACCTCTTTTCAAGGGAATGTATCAGAACAAAGTAAACTTCCAAGTTTCTAAGGCTTTTAAAAATTTTAAGGGACAAAGATTTTATGATAGATAAAACAAACGGATTAACAAACTCGGATTTTAAGATTCTTGACATCGTGGCTTCCCTGCCGAACCTTCCCAAAGGTGCGTTTAACGTAAGAAAAAACGGTGAGGCAGCGGCACGTTCTGTAACCGAAAACATTGACATCTCCAATAAAGCAGACGGCACGGGCATCGACATCCGAATCAAAGCGGGCACGGTTGACGAGAATGTGTACATTCCCGTTTTGCTCACGGAAAGCGGACTTGACGAAACCGTGGCAAACGACTTTTATGTAGGCGAAAACGCAAAGGTTACCATCGTGGCAGGATGCGGAATCCACAACGGCGGAAGTTGCGGAAGTTCGCACAACGGCGTCCACACCTTTAAGGTGGGAAAAGGCGCAGTGGTGAAGTACGTTGAGAAGCATTACGGCGAGGGCACGGGCGACCGTGTTATGAACCCGTCAACGGTTATCGTACTTGAAGAAGGCGCAGTTTTTGAGCTTGAAGCGGTGCAGATCGAAGGCATTACTTCTGCCAACCGCAACACTACGGCGTATTTGGCAAAGGACGCAAAGCTCACCATTTCGGAGCGCCTTGTTACCTCTGAGGAACAGAACGTTAATTCCAACGTGGACGTTTACCTTAACGGTGACGGTTCAAAATTGCAGGTGGTTTCACGTTCCATCGCAAAGGATAACTCCGTTCAGGTGTTCCACCCCAAGGCAATCGGTAACAGCGCATGCTTTGCGCACATCCAGTGCGATTCAATCATCATGGACAAAGCCTCTGTCAGCTCCGTACCCGAAATCTGCGCAAACTGTGCAGATGCGGAAATCATCCACGAAGCGGCAATCGGCAGAATCAATAACGAACAGCTTTTAAAGCTTCAAACCCTCGGACTCACAGCAGAAGAAGCAGAAAAGGTCATCCTTGAAGGATTCCTTTCCTAAGCTTGAAGCTCTCTGCAAAACGCAAAACAAAAGCTTTCAAAAAATTAAGTGCAGACCAAATGCGGTCTGCACTTTTTGTTAACTCGGTTTTCCGTAAAAATTTGCACCTCAAAAACCGACTGACTTTTGAGGTGCATTTAATTTTCTTATTTTTATTTTCGAGCCTTTATTTTTGGCGTTCCGAACCTTTTTTACAGCCCCAAGGGGATGGTAAAAAATGCTTCGGAATGGACAAACTGAACCCGAAGCTGTACCCGGTACTGCGAGAGGTGAAGTTTGTTCATAGCCAAAAAACTTTTAGTTTTATTTTGCAAAAACTCAATTCTTTGAGTTTTTTCTTTCGTAACCTTAAAAAAACTCAAAGCTCTTTATTTGAATTTTCCGTTTTTTGGGCGTTCCGGACCTTTTTTACAGCCCCTTAATTGCCTTGAACGCTTCATCGGCAACAGCAACCGTTTCCGCAATGTCGCCGTCAGAGAGAGCGTAATTGATAAAGTGATTGTGGTGGCTAGTAAAGAAAACCCCACGCTTAACGCACTCGGCAATCCAACGCTGGTGCGTAATCAGGCTGTTGTCATCCGCAAGCCGTAAGTAGAACAAAGACGGCGCACCTGTGATCCGCAGGTCAAACCCGTTTTTCTTAGCCGCATCCAGAAGTCCGTTTTTAAGCTTCTCACCCTTCTCGTTAAGAATCTTGGGCAAATCAAGCTCACGCATCTTGGTAATGCAAGCGATTCCCGCCGCAAAGGGCACCGCAGAAAGCCAGTAGCTCCCCGTGTAGGAAAGATCGCTCACGCTGTTTTTGAGGAACTGCTTACCGCAAAGAGCAGACACGTTGTAACCGTTGGCAAGGGCTTTGCAGAAACAAATGAGGTCAGCCTCAAACCCGAAGTAGTGGTCACTGCCCTTGAGGTCAAGTCGGAACCCCGCCCTCACGTCGTCCACGATGAGAACCGTGTCATTGTCGGTGCAGAGCTTTCTCACCTTAGCCCAAAAATCCTTTGCAGGAAGCTCGTTGTCCTTAAAGTTGCCGTGCATGTAGGGCTGTGCGATTACTGCGGCAATCTGACCCTTGTTGTCGGCAAAAATCTGCTCCAACTTCTCGAAATCGTTCCATTCCGTGTAAATGTTGTTACAAACGTCCTCTTCGATGACCCCTGCGTAATCAATTTTCTGCGTCCAGGGGGAAATGCCGTGGTAGTAGCCCTTGAAGAAGACCACCTTTTTTCTGTGCGTGTAAGCCCTCGAAACCATTACCGCCATGGTGGTAACGTCGTTGCCGTTCTTGGCGAAGAACGCCCAGTCTGCCGTAGCAACTGTGTCCACAAGCAACTCGGCAAACTCGATCATCTTGTAAGAAGGAGAGGTGATGCAGTCCCCCTTCTTTCTCTGTTCAGCGGCGGCACGGTCAACGTCGGGGTCGTTGTAGCCCAGAATGTTAGGGCCGTAAGCGCACATGTAGTCAATAAATCTGTTTCCGTCCACGTCCCAGAAGTAGGAACCCTCAGCCCTCTCCGAGAAAAGAGGAAACGCCTCAACGGGAACGTAGCACCCCTCAGCAGGGCCTTGATGACCGTAAATGCCCGAGGGAATTACCTTTGAAGCCCTGGCAAACAGCTCACGACTTTTGTTGTACTCATTTAACTTTCGCACTTTGAGTTCCTCCGATAAAAAAAGCATTTACGCAAGGTAAAGCGCAACTCTGCCGAGGATGCGGTTCACGTTGTCGATCATGGAAATGAAACCGCCGATTCTGATGTTTCCAACTCCAACCTCAGCCACGGAATTAACCTCGCCGTCAAAGAGCTGACGGGCAAGCTTCATGTTATCAAAAACCATGTAGGCACGGAAATCCTCAGGCACTCTGTCAAGAACCGTCAGCTTGTGCCCCTTGGCTTCAAGAGCGATTGCCGCATCGTTACCGATTGCCATTTTGATAACGCCGTCCTCAATGTAAGAAGCACTTGCCTGCCCCACTCTGTCCTCGTTTGCGATTTGAGCGATTGCGCCGGCGATGACGTTAAACATAAGTAAGGTGCTCTTGGTAAAGAACTCCTCATTCTCCAAGTCTTTCTTCCCGGCTCTGAGGTACTTGGTAAGAATGTCTGTAATCTTGGTAAAGCTCTTCAAGAGGAACGAAATCTTGGTGAACCCCTTTGAAGGAATGGGCGTGTATTCACCGTCAATCAGGGCATTAAATTTTTCGGGCGAGGAGAAAGGAAGCACCACCTGTGCGCCCTTGAGCCCGCTGTAAAACGAGCATTTACCGTCATTAAAAGCGAGAGTCCCCGAAGGACCGCCCTTAACTTTAAAGCCGATGGAAACCTTTTTCCCCTTGCAGAGCGCCGCCGCCTCAGCATCCAGCTCCAAAAGCTTGGGAACAGTGCCGAGAATGGCATAAAGATTAATGAACGCTAAAGTTCTGTTATCCTTGTTCATGATAAAAAACTGTTTCCAACCGCTTTACTTACTGAGGTACTCAACGATGTCACCAACAGTGGAAAGAGTCGGGAGGTCAGCCTCCTTAACCTCAACATCAAACCTCTCCTCGAAAACGATTACGAGATTTGCAAGTTCGAAAGAATTTATCCCGAGGTCGTTAACGAGTTCTGCTTCAAGGGTGATGTCATCGGGATTAGTGCCGAGTTCTTCGACTAAAATTTCTTTTACCTGTTCAAACATAGTAAAAAGATCCTCCGTGAACGTATTTCAAAACCTTAATGAAAAAACTTATTTTGCATAAAGCAACCCCACCACACGATTAACCAACGAAGCGGGCAGGATTTTTGAAAGTAAAACAAAAACCTTGTATTTAAAGCCGATTACGTAAAAGGGCTTAACTCTCTTTTTCTTAGCGATTTTGGAGAGGAAACGTCCTGCAAACTCAGGGCTCATTCCCCCCTGCTCGTCCCTTTCCATGACGGAAACGGAACGTTCAATGCGACCGCCGTAAACGTCGTCACCACGGTGGTCTTTTTTTCTGGCGGCGGTAAAACCGGTCTTGATGTCACCGGGCATAACAGCCGTCACGGAAATCCCGAAAGGGCGAAGCTCGTTGGCGAGCGCCAAGGAAAGCGCATTGACCGCAGCCTTAGAAGCGGAGTAGTAGGCTTGGAAAGGAATGGAGAGAGGCGCCGCAACGGAGCTCAAATTGATGATTCGCCCACCGCCTTGATTCCTCATCACGGGAATGACTGCCTGAGCGGCGTTCATCATTCCAAAGGTGTTAACATCAAAAAGCCGTTTTGCGTCCTCCGTGTCGGTAAACTCCACAGCACCCGAAATTCCGAAACCCGCGTTGTTGACAAGAACGTCGATTCTGCCGGCTTTTTCGACAATCTCCCTGACTGCCAAAACCAGAGATTCAGGCTTTGTCACGTCGCCGAAAACGTGAGTGGCGAAGTCGTTTTTTGCCTCCCGCCTGCTCAACTCAAAAACCGTGTAACCCGCATCGTGAAGCGCTTTGCAGGTGCAAAGTCCGATTCCCGAACTGCCGCCCGTCACCAAAGCAACCCTTTTAAGCGACTGAGCCATCACTTTTCGCTACCGATGACGGAACTGATGATTTCCACCGCTTCGTCAATGAGGTCCTCTGTGAGCGTAGCCATGTAGCTTGTTCTCAGCAAGCACTCGTCGGGGGAAGTAGCAGGAGGAAGAACGGGATTAACGTAAACTCCCCTGTCGTAAACTTCCTTAGCCTTAGCGAGAGTGTTTATCATGTCGTAGGTGTAAATGGGGATGATGGGAGTAGTGGCTTCGATTATCCTGATTCCCGCCTTTTTGAAGCCGTTACGAGCGTAGTCGGAAAGCTGGTGAAGCCTTGTAACCAACTCGGGATGAGCGCTGAGATGTCTGAGAGCCGCAAGTGCCACAGCGCAAGCAGCGGGCGGAATGGAAGCCGAGAAAATGAAGGGTCTGGAGCAATGCTTAACAAAGTCCACAACGTCAGCCTTAGCCGCCATGTAACCGCCAAGACTTGCAAGGGACTTACTGAAAGTGCCCATGTAAATGTCAACCTCGTCCTCAAGCCCGAAATGACTTGCAGTACCTCTGCCGCCCTCACCGAGAACGCCGAGACCGTGCGCATCGTCCACCATAACACGAGCGCCGTACTGCTTGGCAAGGCGCACGATTTCGGGAACGTTGGCAATCTCACCGCTCATGCTGAAAACGCCGTCTGTAACGATGAGCACGCCACCTTTGGGTGAAAAGGTCTGAAGCAACCTTTCGAGGTCTTCCATGTCATTGTGCTTGTAGTAAAGAGTCTTCGCAAAGCTGAGACGGCAACCGTCGTAAATGCTTGCGTGATTCTCCTTATCGCAGAGAATGTAATCGCCGTGTCTTGCGATGGCGCTGATGATGCCGAGGTTGGACTGGAAGCCCGTGGAGAAGGTCATAACCGCCTCTTTGTTAAGGAAACGGGCCAACTCCTCTTCGAGTTCGAGATGCATTTGTAGGGTGCCGTTGAGGAAACGTGAACCGGAACAACCTGTGCCGTACTGTTCAACGGCCTTAATTCCTGCCTCCATTACCTCGGGGCAAGTGGTAAGACCTAAGTAATTGTTGGAGCCAAGCATAATTCTGCGCTTGCCCTCCATTGTAACGACCTTGTCCTGTCTGGACTCAAGAGCGTGGAAATAAGGGTAAATGCCCTGTTCTCTCGCCTGATTGGCAAGAGACGGCTCATAGCACTTTTCGAAAATGTCCATAATAAAACCAACGCACAGAGAAAAAGCAAACTGCTAAACAGTCCGTCAGTGCGTCTCTCCCTTCAAAAAACTTGGAATCTTATAAGTGAGAAAAACTCAGTTTCAAACAAACTAAGCCATTATTATACAATGTAACCAATTAATTATAAACCAAAACAAGGCTTTTGTCAACAAAAAGAAATCAAATAAAACAACTCAAGCGGTTACAAAAAACAAGAGAGGTGTTTTTCAAAACTAAAAGGGCTGTCACGAATCAAACTCTCCGTAACAGCCCGATTAAGGTAAAAAAGCTTACTGAACAATAAATCTGTTGTACTTCCCGATTTCCTTAGCCTCGCAATCGGCGGTAACAAAAACGCCATCGGGAGTGTAATCCGTTTCTAGCACCGTGGCAAAGCGGTAAAGGTTGGAAACCTCGCCTTGTGAAGCGTGGTCGAAGAAGAATCTAACCCGTTTCATTCCGGAATTAGCGATTTCTTCAAGCTTTTTGATGAAGTCATCAATTCCCGTACCGTACTTAGCGGAAATTTCAATGGCATCCGCAGGAATCTGCTCACGTTCCACCGCAATGTCCGACTTGTTGTAGAGTTGGATCACGGGCTTGTCGCCGCCGCAAAGCTCCTCGATGAGCTTATCCGTAACCAAACGCTTTCTGCAACGCTCCGTGTCGGTCTCGGAAGCGTCGGTAACGCTTACGATCATGTCGGCGTACTTCAACTCATCAAGGGTGGAACGGAACGCCCTAACCAAATGGTGAGGGAGCCTGTCGATGAACCCAACCGTATCCGTAATCAGAATCTCTGTTCCGTCCTCGGTGGTGAGAAGGCGTGTTGTGGGGTCGAGCGTAGCAAAAAGCTTGTTTTCCGCAAGAATCCCCGCTCCGGTAAGGTAATTTAAAAGCGTGGACTTACCGCTGTTTGTGTAACCCACAATAGCAGCGTTCTTCAAGCCCTTTTTGTCACGTGCGGCACGTTTTGTGTCACGGGTGCGTTGCATCTCCGCAAGTTCTTCTTCGAGAGCTGCAATGCGACGTTTCAAATGACGGCGGTCACTTTCAAGCTTGCTCTCGCCGGGGCCTCTTGTGCCGATTCCGCCGCCAAGTCTTGAAAGCTCGGTGCCCTTGCCCGTAAGCCTTGGAGCCGTGTAACGCAAGCACGCAATCTCAACCTGAAGCTTGCCCTCGCCCGTGGTTGCGTGGAGTGCAAAAATGTCAAGAATCAGCATCGTGCGGTCAATGATGCGAACCCCGATAATGTCTTCGAGGTTGTTGAGCTGTGCGGGGGAAAGCTCATTGTCAAAGATAACCAGGTCAATGTCTCCCCGTGCCGCCACCGCCTCTGCGATTTCCTTTGCCTTTCCCGAGCCGATGTACGTCTTTGTATTCGGACGGTCAAGGTTCTGCACAACGGTAAAAGCGCATTCGCCGCCCGCCGTTTCAAGAAGCGCTTCGAGTTCTGCAAGGGAAGCCTCAACCACAGACTCCTCTGCGCCCTCGGAAAGAGCTACCAAAACCGCCTTGGGCTTTTTTTCTTCAAACAAATCAGTTTCAACCAGCGCCAAGCAAATCACCTACCTTAACTTGTGGTCTTTTTACTGCTTATGATACGAAAAAAGCGACGCAAAAATGCGCCGCTTCTCTGACAAAATTATTCAAGGTTAAATTTCTTCTTGAACTTATCAACACGTCCACCGGTATCAACAAACTTCTGTTTGCCGGTGAAAAACGGATGACACTTAGAGCAAATATCAACTCTGAGGTTTTCCTTGGTCGAAATCGTCTCGAATTCTTCGCCGCAAGCGCACTTAGCCTTGACAGTATAAACCTTCGGATGAAGTCCGTCCTTCATTAGCCAACCCTCGCTTTCTCATAAGCATTACTTTAACAATGCGTAGTATAACACACAAAAAACGAAAAATCAATACTTTTTTTTACTTTTTTGCCATCTTTGAAAGAAATGTGATTACAAAATCCACGGATTCGGAAAAACCGGTGTCCTGTTAAGCCCTGATTACAAATTAATGAAAAGCAAGGAAATGCACGCAAGCTCGAAAATGACAACGAGAACGCACTCCCAGATTTTAAGTTTCATTATTTTGACGTTGACAATAAAAGCGATTCCCACAGCAAGGTACGCAAAAGCATAAACCAAAGCTACTGCCAAATTACGGGGGTTGTCAACGAATTTAAGAAGAAGCACAAGTGGAGGAAGCACCAGACAGGAGAACGGAACAGGAACTCCCGTAAACGCCTTCATGTTAAGGTCGGGAGTCTCTTCAATCGCCTGAGTGTTGAAATAAGCAAGACGGATTGCAGCGCAAGCGGCATAAATTATGTAAACTAAAATGTGGTACCATTCATTAAAACCGCAAAAGAACGCAATTACAACGGGGGTTACTCCGAAGCTTACCATGTCGCAAACCGTGTCTATCTGGATTCCAAAGACTTTCTCTTTGCGGGTACGGCTTCCGGCGCCTCTTGCGATACGGCCGTCACACATGTCGCAAAGCCCCGAAAGCAAGAACAGAACCACCGCCCAACGGAGGCTTTCATAATCCCCTGCGCTCGCCACAAAGCAAGCGAGAACGGACGAAGCAAGTCCGAGCAGAGTAACAAAGTTAGCTAAATTGTATACACCGATAAACATAACAACTCTTCCTCATTTCTCAATAAATCAGTAACGTTTAAGGGCCTTTATTTCCTCGTATAACTTAACGTAGC
>JAFXKQ010000005.1 GCA_017531625.1 Clostridia bacterium
CATTAAATCTGACGGAAAAGTTCTTGAAATAACTCAAGCGAGCTAAACAATGATCTTAAAAGAGTCCGTTTTAAAAAGTAAACAGTTTTTCACTCGTCTTATATTCCCCGTTAAATGCATGGTTTGCGGTGCTTCACTTCCCAGAGATGGTGTCTATCTTTGCGAAGAATGCTTGCCTAAACTATACCACGAGGCGCATAAAAGCTGCCCCGCATGCTTGCGTGCCATTGAATTCTGCGATTGCCACGTTGTAAAACATGCGGTTCACATGAGCTACATTTTCTTCTATGGTTCTGAAGAAATTAAAAAGCTATTCTATACTTTAAAAAACACGGGTGATAGGCGTTACTTCGACTTTGTGGGTGAGCTTCTCGGGCGCACCATTGCTTCGAGGCTCGGTTTTACAAAGGAGACAGAGTTACCCTTTGAGTGCGTTACTTACGTTCCAAGGTTCCCTCCCAGGAAGAACGAGATCGGTTACGATCAATCAAAGCAGTTGGCTAAAGCCGTCGGGAAGTATTTTGGCATAAAAGTTTTACCTTTACTGAAACACACAGGCAAGGCCGGAGAACAAAAGCGTTTGAGTCAATTTGACCGCCGTCACGCAGTTAAGACTCGTTACGTTATTAACCGCCGTTTACTGAACGACCGAGGCAAGCTTTCACAAAAGGCGGTTCTTCTGATTGATGACATTACAACCACGGGTGCTACGTTGAACGAATGCGCCATGATTCTCGAAAGCTTCGGCGTAAAGCAGGTTTACGGCGCTGTGGTTGCAAAAACAGTAAACGCTAAGAGATACGACTACCCGGACGCAGAAGATTTGTACAGATAAAAATAATCCCATCAGAGCAGATGCTCCGATGGGATTCCTTTTTTTAATTTTCCCTTACTGCATTTAGGTTACATTGTACTATCATTTAGTTTACAATGTGCCGTCATTTAGGTTACGTATGCCGTCATTTAGGTTACGCCGTTCTGAAAGCGTTTTTACAGAATTTTCTGATTTGTACGGATTTAACGGTTAGGTTTTATTGGGCGAAGTCACAGTTGTAAGCCACGAGGGAAACGCCCGTAACGCCTTCAATTTTTGCGAAGGGTTCGGAAACAGAGGGGGACGTGGTTTTGAGTGCAAGCTCCACGGTTAGCTCTGTTACGCCGTTTTTGGTCAGCTTGGAACGGAGCAGGTACTTGCTTCCGCTTAGCAGGTCGAGAACCGCTTTCTCTGCCTTTTCATCGTAGGTGACTACGAGGAGATAAAGAAGCTTTTTGGTTTTAAGACGTGAGAAAATAATGAACGCAAGGGCGATGATCACGTTTCCTACAAGAACTATGTAGTAAATCTCTGCACCGATGGCGATGCCTGCCGCTACTGCCCAAAACAGGAACATAAGGTCGACGGGATCTTTAATCGCTGTACGGAAACGGACGATTGACAGCGCACCCACCATACCCAAAGACAGCGTGACGTTGGATGAAATGGTGGCTACTATCATAGCTGTTATTATAACCATCAGAGCGATGGTTACATTAAAACTGCTTCTGTAAATAACTCCTCTGAAACAGTGCTTATAGACAAAATAAATAAGAACTGCCACGAGGATGGCTACAATCATTGAGACGGCAAATTGAGGGATGCTGATGCTGTAATTAGAGTCGTCAAAACCGATTTTCTTCAAGAATTCGCTTATGGATACTGCGAAAGCGATGTTTTTTGTGAGCATTGCTGTTACTCCTTAAAAAATTATTTACAGTATAGCCGTTTCTGAAAAACGGTCAAAGCTTCAAAGGAATGTGTTCGGCGGCAGGAAAAATGTCAAACTGCTTTAATCGGCAGAGGACGTACTTGGAGTTTGCTGTTTTTGTGAGAGAGCCGGCTTGCAAGGCTTGACTGATGTGCTTGGGAATGTAGTCGTCGTACTTTACTTCCAACAGAAGGGTTCCCGGTTCGAAACAATCTGCCAGGTGGATGTTCTCGGAAAAAATGTCCGCTGTATTCATCCCCGCCTGTAGATCGGAATCGAAGGTGATGCGAACATTTCCCTCCTTACACACAAACGCTTCTCGGTAGTAGTCCACGATGACGGCGGGTGCTAAGCCTTTGGTGCGGATTTCGCAGAAGAAATCCTGTTCAAGCTTACTTCCGGAAAGCAAAAATGAACATTCCCCGTTGCAGATGCTGTAAAACTCGTCTTTGGTAACGGTTGCCGACGGTTTTGAAATGTAATCGCCGAATTTTTCTTTGCGTTCAAGCTTGATCAGCTTATCGCTTTTTTCGTAAATTCTGATACGGTACTTGCGGCGTTGCATTATACCGCTTTCTTTTTCGTCCAAAGCTGAGCCGTATCTGTCATCAAAGTAAAGGCTGCGAATGTGGTAACCGCCGTTAATGCTGTGTTCGTCGGGGGAGATTAACCCCTTAAGACGCCCTTTTATAAGCTGATAGGTGCGGCGGTCTATGATGTACTTAAACTCATGCCTGAGGGTTTTTCCGTTGTAGTTCAAAACTCTTACACGCCTCCCCATTCAACTTAAGGAACGCAGTTTCACACTGCTTCACACTACACGATTATAACATTATAAAAGAAAAAGTGCAAGCTTTACTTAAAAAAAGCCTAAGCCACGCTTTTTCCTTCGTCAACTGTTTTTGATTATAATGTTGAAAAATGAAAAATAGCTTAAAATGACAAAAAATTTTTAAATTTTTAGTTTTTTCTCTTGCAAAAAGCCCAAAAATATTATATTATAAGGATAATGCGGATTGTTTGCTGTCATGAACGCAGAGTTTTTGACCGCACTTGGCAGATAAGTTTTTCTTAAGAGGGATTTATGGATAAGGCGAAGAACGAAAACAGAACCTTCAACATTGCAATAGACGGTCCTTCCGGTTCGGGCAAGAGCTCTCTTGCTAAACGGCTTGCGGCTCATTACGGGTTTGTGTACATTGACACGGGTGCGCTTTACCGCACCATAGGTCTTTTTATTCAAAAAAAAGGCTTTGCCTCCGACGACACAGAGGCTATTGTTTCCGTTCTGGATGAGATAGACATTTCTATGCGTTTGATAGACGGCAAGGGTGAGGTTTTGCTTTTCGGTGAGCCTGTGGGTGACGAAATCAGAACTCCTAAGTCCTCAGTTTATGCTTCTGACGTATCTAAGATTCCCGAAGTAAGGACTTTTTTGCTTAATCTTCAACGGGATATTGCGGCTAAAAATAATACCATCATGGATGGCAGAGACATCGGTACGGTGATTTTGCCTGATGCACAGGTTAAAATCTTTTTGTACGCTTCCAATGAGGAACGTGCACGCCGCAGATACCTTGAGCTTTGTCAGAAAGGGATTAAGACGGATTACCGGACCGTTCTTGAAGACATCATCTGGCGTGACAAGAACGACAGAGAAAGAGAGATAGCTCCTGCAATTCCCGCAGAGGACGCTATCATGCTGGATAACAGCGCACTTGATCTTGACGGCACCGTTGAGGCAGCTGCAAGGATCATCGACGAAAGGCTTAAAAAATGAGCTTCTATCGGGTTGCGAGGGTAATCGCAAGGCCTTTTTGCAAAGGCTTGTTCAGGTACTCGGCCGTTGGGAAAGAGAACATTCCCGACAGACCGTTCATAATCGTTTCAAACCACGTTGCTTACCGTGATGCGGTTTGTATCGCCCTTTGTGTTAAGGACGAAATCAGCTTTCTTGCCAAGGCTGAGCTTTTTGAAAAGAAGATTCTGGGGCTGTTTTTAAAAGCCTTTAAAATGATTCCCATTAAACGTGCACAGGCGGATCTGAGTGCCATCAGAGAGAGCATGAAGGTTTTGAAATCCGGCGGAATTGTTGGTGTCTTCCCCCAAGGAACGAGGGTTAAGGACCGCCTTCCCGCCGCAGAGCAGGCCTTGGGCGGAAGTGCGCTTATCGCTTCCATGAGCAAGGCGGTGGTGCTTCCGGTTGCTCTGGTTTATAAAAACAACAGGCCAAAGCTTTTCTCTAAGATGAAGGTTGTGTTCGGGGAACCCGTTAGTTACGAAGAATACTCCAAGATTGAGGACCGTGACGAAATAGGAAGATTCCTTTTTGGACACGTGTGCCGTTTGGTTGAAGAACACACATTTTAGTGTTTGTGTTGTGAAGCACTTTGAATGTGGAAATGAGGCACTTATGATTGAAAACGGCGGTACTTTGACTGTCGAAGGGCGTAACACAAAGGTTGAGATTAAGCTTGCAGAACACGCCGGGTTTTGCTTCGGAGTGTCACGTGCGGCAAACTTGATTGAAAAGCAAGCGGACGAAGCTTTTAAGAACCGCCGCACAAACGGCGGAAAGCCCTCCCTTTATACGGTGGGGGAACTGATACATAATCGGTCATACATTGCACAGCTCGAAAAAAGGGGCGTTAAGGCGGTGGACATCCATGAAGCTTTTTGTTTGGAAGCCGGATGCAAAGTGGTTGCCCGTACCCACGGAATAAAGCGTGAGGATTTTGAGGCTCTTAAAGCCAAGGGCTTGGACGTTTTGGACGCAAGCTGTCCTTACGTAAAAAAGATTCAAGCCATTGCGGCAGAACACACTAAGGGAGGAGTTCCGCTTTTCATAATGGGCGACGCAAAGCATCCCGAAGTGGAAAGCATTCGTTCCTACGCCGAAGGGAAAAGTTTTGTGTTTTCTTCCTTGGAAGAAACTAAGGAATTTTTCGACAAAATCAGCCTTGAAGACCGTCGTTTGATTGACGAAAAAGGCTTGGTTTTGGTCTCTCAAACCACTTTTAGTGTGGTTGAGTGGAAAAAAAATCACTTTTTTATCAAAAACCTATATACAAACGCAAAAATATTTGATACAATATGCTGTGTAACAGAAACTCGCCAACAGGAAGCAGAATTTCTTGCTCAGAATTACCCACTCGTGGTGGTCGTTGGCGGAAAAAACAGCTCGAATACGAAAAAGCTTTATGAAGTCGCCAAGGCGAAGACCGATGCAGTACATATCGAGACCGCCGAAGAGCTTGATTCGCTTCTCGGTACGAGTCTTTTAAAATACGAAAAAATTGCAATAACTGCGGGTGCGTCTACGCCCGACAGCATAATTCAGGAGGTAATAAAACACATGGCAGAGATCATTAATGGTGCAGAAGGCACCGAAGAGCTTTCCTTCCAGGAATTGCTTGACCAGAACTTCAAGACTTTACATACAGGAGAAAGGGTATGCGGTACCATTTCCGCAGTTAGTCCCACCGAAATTCACGTCGACTTCGGTACGAAGCATACCGGCATTCTTCCGTATGACGAGATCACCGACGAGTCCGGCGTGAACCTTGAAGAAATCTACAAGGTAGGCGATACTATCGAAGTTATGCCTACAAAGTTCAGCGACACGGAAGGCACAGTTATGCTTTCTAAGAAGCGTCTTGACGCTGACAAAAACTGGGGCATCATCGCAGATGCTGCTGAGGACAAAGACCTTATTCTTAACGGCGTTGTTAAGGACGTTATCAAGGGCGGCGTTATCGTTTCCTGCAATAACGTAAGAGTTTTCGTTCCCGCTTCCCAGACCGGCGTTCCCAAGGACGAACCCCTTGAAGGTCTTAAGGGCAAGAAAGTAAGCCTTAAGATTATCGAAGTTGACGACTCCAGAAAGCGTGCTGTCGGTTCTATCCGCCTCGCTGAAAGAGCACAGCAGAAGAAGGCTACTGACGAGTTCTTTGCTACCGCAGAGGTTGGTCAGAAGTTTAAGGGTACAGTTCGCTCCCTCACTTCCTACGGCGCATTTGTTAACATCGGCGCTGTTGACGGCATGGTTCACATTACCGAGCTCTCTTGGGGCCGTCTTAAGCCCCCTGCAGAAGTTCTCAAGGTTGGCGACAGCATTGACGTTTACATCAAGGCTATCGTTCCCGAAAAGAAGAGAGTTTCTCTCGGCTACAAGACCGAAGAAAACAATCCTTGGAACATCTTTGTTGCTCGTTACAATGTTGGTGACGACGTTACCGTTAAGGTTGTAAGCCTTATGCCTTTCGGCGCATTCGCTGAAATCATCCCCGGCGTTGACGGTCTTATCCACAACACTCAGCTCGCTGCAAAGCCTGTTTCCGCTCCCGCTTCCGTTGTTAACGTTGGCGACACACTTGAGGTTAAGATCATCGCTATCGACGAAGAGAAGAAGCGCATCAGCCTTTCCAGAAAGGCTCTCCTCGCTCCCGAAGAACTCGGCGAAGGCTTTGAGATAGTTGAAGAGGCTGCAGAGGCAGTTGAAGAAGCAGCTGAATAATTAGCTGTACAAGCAAAAAACAGAAGTTTAGCATTGATAAAGGCAGTTGTGAGTGCGCACAACTGCCTTTCGTTCTCTTGTTATTCTATCTGCATCTGAATAGTTTGAGAAAATTCGGTTAAATTAATCCTTGGCTCAGAATGGTGTAAATCTTGCAAATCGGAAGTCCCAACACGTTGAAGAAATCGCCCTCGATCCGTTCTACGAAAATACAACCCTTTTCCTGAATTCCGTACGCACCCGCTTTGTCCAAGGGTTCACCCGATGACACGTACTCATAAATGTCGCGGTCGGAAAGCTCTCTGAATTTAACCTTAGTCATTTCGTAATCGTTGATGATTTTGTCGTCGCTGACCAAGGCAAACCCCGTGTAAACCTCGTGATAGCTCCCCGAAAGTGAGCGGAGCATTGTAAAAGCGTCAGCTTCGTCTATGGGCTTGCCGAGCATTTTGCCGTTGTGGTGTACCAAAGTGTCCGCCGAGAGAATGACCTTCCCCTCGGTGTTGTAATTTTCTTTTACCCAAAGCGCTTTTTGTAAAGCGATGCTCTTGACCATTTCTTCCGGCGGAAGCGATAAATCCACGGTTTCATCGCAGTCGGGATAGGCGGAGTAGTAGTTGATTCCGATGCGTTCCAAGAGTTCCCTTCTGCGGGGAGAACGTGTGGCAAGTAAGATGTTCTGTTTGATCAAAACCCGTTCCTCCTTCAAAAAGTCGATTGACAACTAAATTATATTATAGTATAATGAAACGGAATAATCAAGTGATTTTGAAGCACTTACGGGCTTTTATCCCCGTGTGTGCAAGATTTTTATAGAATTGAGGCGAATTGGTATGAAAAGCAAGCTTTCTGACGCTACAAGGATTGTTGTAAAGGTGGGAACCTCCACTCTGACTTATTCTACGGGTCTTATCAACATTCGTAAGGTGGAGTCTTTGGTAAGATGTCTCAGCGATATCCAAAACAGCGGCAAGCAGGTTGTTTTAGTGTCTTCCGGTGCGGTCAGCTCCG
This sequence comes from Clostridia bacterium, assembly GCA_017531625.1. GTDB lineage: Bacteria > Bacillota > Clostridia > Oscillospirales > CAG-382 > SIG636. The sequence continues at coordinate 7,273 of JAFXKQ010000005.1, forward strand.
GTTTTGCTAAAATAGGATTCCCCATCGGTCACGCCATCACCACCGAGGAAAAGCAGGCGGCGGCGGCAGTAGGGCAGTGCGAACTGATAAATATGTACGACAGGCTTTTTTCTGCTTACGGTCATAAGGTGGGGCAAGTTCTGCTGACTAAGGATGTTATCGACGACCTTGTACGCCGTCAGCATGCCGAGGTTACACTTAAGATTTTGCTTGATATGGGATGTATTCCCATAATTAACGAGAATGACACGGTTTCTTCCGAGGAATTGAGATTTGGCGGTAACGACACTCTTTCCGCCATCGTGGCAGAGCTTTGCGAAGCGGATTTGCTCATTAATCTTTCGGACATTGACGGATTTTTTGATTGCGATCCGAGAACAAATCAGTCCGCTAAACTCATTGAACGGGTGACGGAGATTACTCCCGAGCTGGAAGCGGCGGCGGGCGGCGCGGGCACCGGTAGAGGCACCGGAGGCATGATTGCAAAGCTGAAGGCGGCTAAGATGGCAAACGCTTGCGGCGTAGACATGGTGATAGCTAACGGTAAAGAACCTGAAATTCTTTATGACATTTTGGACGGTACAGCAAAATGCACCGTTTTTGAAGCGAAGAAGGAGAATTAGCGTTATGAACTCTGCAAGAGAGATGCTTATACAACAGTGTACTGCGGCACGGGCTGCGATGCTCACGCTTTCCTCGTCAAAGGGTGGGGTGAGAAATAAAGCTATCAGCCTTATGGCGGACAAGTTGCAGGAGGATTCGGCATACATTATTGCCGAAAACGCTGTGGACATCGAGAACGCCAAGGCTAAGGGAATTAAAGAGTCCTTTATCGACAGACTTATGCTTAACGAAACACGCATTAACGCCATCGCCAACTCTTTAAGGAAGGTTGCGGCTCTCGATGATCCCCTTGGAGGCGGTTCTGTATGGACCCGTCCCAACGGTTTGGAAATCAAGAAGGTTAAGGTTCCGCTTGGATTGATTGCCATGATTTACGAGGCAAGACCTAACGTTACTGCGGATGCAGCGGCGCTTTGCGTCAAGTCCGGCAACGCCTGTATCCTTCGTTGCGGAAAAGAGGCTATCAAGTCAAGTCTTGCCATAGTTAAGTCCATAAAAAAGGCGCTCTCCGAAGCAGGGCTTCCAGAGGATTGCGTTCAGATCCTTTCCGACACTTCAAGGGAAACAGCCACAGAGTTGATGACTCTTGACGGCTACGTGGATTTGCTTATTCCCAGAGGCGGTAAGTCCCTCATTCGTTCCGTGGTTGAAAACGCAACGGTTCCCACAATCGAAACCGGCGCAGGTAACTGCCATTTGTACGTCGAAAAGAGCGCAGATTTGAAGATGGCGCTTGAAATCGTTTACAACGCAAAGGTTTCCCGTCCTTCAGTTTGCAATGCGGCGGAAACTTTGTTGGTTGATAGGGCGATAGCGGCTGAATTTTTGCCTCTGGTTAAAGAAAAGCTTGACATAGTGGAGCTGAGGGGCTGTGAAGAAACTACCGCGATACTGGGCGGAATTAAGGCTGCTACGGAAGACGACTTCTTCACCGAATACGATGACTACATTATGGCGGTTAAAGTGGTTGACGGACTTGAAGAAGCTGTAGCCCACATCAACAAGCATAACACGAAGCACAGCGAAGCCATTGTTACTTCTGATTTGTCAAAGGCGGAACGCTTCACCGTTGCGGTGGATGCGGCGGCGGTTTATGTTAACGCTTCTACCCGTTTTACCGACGGAGAGGAGTTTGGTTTCGGTGCGGAAATCGGGATTTCAACGCAGAAGCTCCATGCAAGAGGACCTATGGGACTTGCGGAGCTTACCACAACTAAGTACATTGTGCACGGTAACGGTCAGATAAGATAACTGAATTAACGAAAAGAGAAACGTCAGACGGGCTGTAAAACAAGTTTACAGCCCGCCAGACCGCTGACAAAGGCACAGAGCACGAAAAATAAAAACAAACTTACTGCATTAAAGTTGAAAAATCGGGGCAATGCCCCGATTTTTCTGCCATTTACCTTATTTTTTCGTTCAATACGAACCTCGGCTCACAGTAACTTGGTACAGTTCTCGCCTCGGTTCGTCTTGTCTGTACTCTTTCTCAGCAATCTGCCAAGTTGATGACAAGGTTTGTCATCAACTTGACGGGCTGTAAAACAAGTTTACAGCCCGCCTTTTTGGTTTATGGTTACTTTGTCAGTTGATTTTTGGGTGGTAAGCGTTTATTTTGGGGTGTTTATTGTTTACTTCTGAAAATGCGTTTTGGAAAATCAAGCTTCTTTAAAGACTCGAAAAAAGGGCACAAAAAAGGCTTGAACTTTTCGGTTCAAGCCTTTTGTAAAGCCACTGTACGTATTATTAAGCTTTAATTACTTAATTTCAACGGTTGCGCCAGCTTCTTCGAGCTGCTTCTTAACAGCTTCTGCGTCTTCCTTGGAAACGCCTTCCTTGATAGCCTTAGGAAGTGCATCAACGATGTCCTTAGCTTCCTTAAGACCAACGCCTGCGAGATCCTTAACGATCTTGATAACGCTTGTTCTCTTAGATGTATCAGCGATACCGGAGATAACAACGTCGAATTCGGTCTTTTCTTCAGCAGCAGCAGCGGGAGCAGCGCCGGGAGCAGCAGCAACAGCTACGGGAGCAGCGGATACGCCGAACTTCTCTTCAAGAGCCTTAACAAGGTCAGCGAGTTCAAGTATAGTAAGTTCTTCAACTAAAGCAATAATCTTTTCGGATTTCTCGTTCATTTTTATTTCCTCCAATTAAAATAATAAATTTTTTAAGTTAAGATAGGGTGGTTACGCTTCTGCAGGAGCAGGAGCAGCTTCTGTTTCGCCTTCGCCATTCTTGTCGATAATAGCCTGCAATACGTATGCAAAGCTGTAAAGAGAAGACTGGAGAGAGCCGAGCATTCTGCCGATGAGGACTTCCTTGGAAGGAGTGGAAGCAAGTTCCTTAACGCCTGCCTGATCAAGAAGTTCGCCATCAACGAAGCCTGCCTTGAGAACAAAGTTTTCGTGATCCTTTGCGTAATCTGCAAGAATCTTTGCTGCACAAACGGGATCGTCTGCGCTTACTGCGAGAGCTGTCATGCCTGTAAGGCTATCTTTAAGCTGTTCATAACCCAACTGGTCGCAAGCCTTGGAAATGAGAGTGTTCTTATAAACTTTGTACTCAACACCGGCTTTGCGGAGCTCAGCTCTGAGCTTAGTGTCGTCTTCAACGTTAATACCCTGGTAGTTAACGAGGACACCTGCAGCAGAGTTCTGAATCTTTTCAACCAAACTAGCAACAACTGCTTGTTTTTGTTCGAGAATCTTTGCGCTTGCCATAGAATTTTCACCTCCATATTTATTGTTAATTGATTTGCAAATCCAAAACCGCCGAGGGGCGGGGAAACAAAACAGACGCTCCGACCTTTTGCGGAAACCGCAAACTGAGGGAGCGTCATAAGTCCGTAATTAAAGAATCAACGGTCGCTTCCTCTGCCGGCGGTAGCAAACTACCTTTAAACGAAAGTACCTGCGGTCTCAGGAGCAAAATTCTGTTTTAAGGCTTTTTTGAAAAGGGAGTCGGGGATTAGCCCTCAGAAACTACCTTAACAGCGGGATTAACCTTAACGCCGGGGCCCATTGTAGAAGTAACAACGCAGCTCTTAATGTACTGACCCTTAGCAGCAGCGGGCTTAGCCTTGATGATGGCTGTGAGAAGTGTAGCAAAGTTCTGAGAAAGCTTCTCTGTGCCGAAGGAAACCTTACCGATGGGGCAGTGGATGATGTTGGTCTTGTCAAGTCTGTACTCGATCTTACCGGCTTTAGCTTCCTTAACAGCCTTAGCAACGTCCATAGTAACGGTACCTGCCTTGGGGTTAGGCATCAAGCCTTTAGGACCGAGGATCTTACCGAGACGGCCGATAACGCCCATCATATCGGGGGTAGCGATGATAACGTCATAGTCGAACCAGTTTTCCTGCTGAATCTTCTGAACGAGGTCTTCTGCGCCTACGAAGTCACTTCCGGCCTCTTTAGCAGCTTCAGCCTTGTCACCCTTCGCAAAAACGAGGGTTCTTACTTTCTTACCTGTGCCGTTGGGGAGAACAACCGCACCTCTAACCTGCTGGTCAGCGTGACGGGAGTCAAGACCCATACGGAGATGAACTTCTACTGTTTCATCAAATTTAGCCTTTGCGTTGGAACAAACGAGGCTGAGGCCTTCTTCACTCTCGTAAATCTTAGCCTTTTCGATGTTCTTAGCGCTTTCGATATATTTCTTTCCTCTCTTCATACCGCAAACCCTCCTTAGTCAACTACGACAACGCCCATGGAGCGTGCCGTACCTGCTATCATACTCATAGCTGTTTCGATGGAAGCGGCATTAAGGTCAACCATCTTAGTTTCAGCGATCTTGCGAACCTGTTCCTTAGTGATCTGCGCAACCTTAGTCTTGTTGGGCACACCGGAACCGCTTTCAATGTTGCAAGCCTTCTTGATAAGAACTGCTGCAGGGGGAGTCTTAGTGATGAAAGAGAATGAACGGTCAGCGTAAACTGTGATAACGACAGGAATGATAAGACCGATGTCGTTCTTTGTACGTTCATTGAACTCTTTGGTAAACATAGGAATGGCAACACCATACTGACCGAGAGCCGGACCGATAGGGGGCTGAGGAGTAGCCTTTCCTGCAGGAATTTGAAGTTTGATATAACCTACGATTTTCTTTGCCATATTTTCACCTCCGAAGTGGTACTCATCGGGAGCATGGCTGGCTCCCTCCCACTTGATGTGCAAATTGCACCTTATATGAAAACGCCTTTGGCGAATTCAATCATTTCCGCTAAACAGAGCCCCTTTGACTCTGCCGTTTTGACTCGGAATTTATTCCTCGTCGATGGTTTCCACCTGGGTCGTGTCAAGCTCGACCTTGGTTTCTCTGCCGAAGAGAGACGCAGAAACCGTAACTTTTTTCTTGTCCTCGCTGATTTCTTCGACAATGCCGATGAAACCCGCAAGGGGACCGCTGCAGATGCGCACGCTGTCGCCGACGTTGTAGAGTATCTCGATGATCTTGATCTCAACGCCCAACGCTTCAACCTCAGCATCGGAAAGCGGTGTAGGATTAGACCCCGGACCTACAAATCCCGTAACGCCCGAAGTGTTTCTGATAAGATGCCACGTTTCGGGGTTCATAACCATCTTGACAAGAACGTAGCAGGGGAACAGCTTGCGCTCAACTTCCTGCGAATCCTCGCCCGTGCCGGTTTCAACCACCATTATCGTGGGAACCTTTACCGCCTGGATAAGATCGCTTATCCCACGGTTTTCAACCATCTTTTCTATGTTTGTGGCTACTTTATTCTCATAGCCGGAATAGGTATGCACAACATACCAAAGCGGAGTATCCTCGTGAGCGATGTTCATTCAATAATGCTCCTAACTATTCCAGAACTATTTAACAAGGGACACAAGAAGGTCCATAAGCTTACCTGCACCCAAGTCAAGCGCGCCAACAACTGCCGCACTTACAACGAGGCATACGATAACCATGCATGTGCTCTTGAGAGTAGTTTCCTTAGACGGCCAAACTATCTTCTTGATTTCGCTCTTATAGTCCTTGAAAAACTTGGATAATCTGCCTTGACCCTTTGCCTTTGCCTTCTTCTCGGTTGTCTTCTTGGATGTTTCAACAACCTTGTTTTCTTTATCGGACATAATGAACTCCTTTCTCAAACCGTGCAAATCACGCCGAATAAGCGTAAAAGCTTACTTGCTTTCTTTGTGAACGGTGCGCTTCTTGCAGAATCTGCAATACTTGTTAAGCTCAATTCTGTCGGGGTCGTTCTTCTTGTTCTTCATAGATTCGTAGTTTCTCTGCTTGCATTCGCTGCAAACAAGGGTAATCTTAACTCGCATATGTCGGTTCCTCCTAAATAAATAACCTCCCTCTGCAAAGCGTAACCTCTTTTTTGAGGTTAAAAATACGCACGAAAAAAAGACCTTTCGCAGAGGTGATAAAAGTATACCACCCGAAAGGTCCTTTTGTCAATAGTTTTTTTAAATATTTTTGGTCTAAAAGCGCTTTTTTTGAACTTTTAGCCCTTTTTAATGAATCTGAAAGCTTGTTTCAAGCTTAGTTACCCATTACTTCACGCATTTTTTTCTTGGTCTTTGCTTTGTCTGCTTTGTATACCTTTATGATTTTTTTGTACCTTGCGGTCATCTTTGCGGAAAGGATGAAAGCGGCGGATGTGAAAACGAGTCCGATGATGCTCACAACCGGATGAAGCTCACAAAGCAGATACCTGTCGAGGAAAAGAGAAAGTCTCTCGGGTAAAAATGAAAGCTTGGTAAAGCTTCCGAGAATCAGTCCCGTTATGTAAAGAACAGGATAGATTATTGATAGAACAATGCAGTTTTTGATGTATTCCGTTGAGCACTTTTCAAAGGTGAAACCGTAGTGGAATGCGTCCCTGATGTTTGCGAAGAGCAGGTATCTCGGTCTTAAAACAACACTGCTTGCGTATGCCAGAGCGCAAAGCCCGAGAATCGGAACGAGAGCGAAAATGTCAAGTGTGCGGACCTGCCATGCGAAGGACATAAACAGGCTTCCCGTTATGCACACGCCAAACATTGCAAAGAAACAGAAAACTGCAAAGAAAAGGAAAAACACGGGGAAGAAGATGCGTTGGATAAGAGAAATCAAGCTGAGCGCTTTAAACCCCTTCTGTCCCTCGGTGAAGAAAACCGTCCAAAGTGCCGCGGAAAACGCAGTGCGGAACAGCGCAAGAACCAGCGTTATCGCCAACGGGTACCCACGGAAAAAGCTTGCGAGGGCTGAAACCGCAGAAACTAAAGCGAGGACGATGAAAAGTCTTGAGTTTATTGCGCAGGTCATGCGCTTTTGAAGAGTTTTATCCCTGCCCGCAGAGATCTTAACGCATCCGGTGGGAGCCGAGGGGGCATTCAGATCGGAGTTGACGGTTGTGGGAGTGTTTTTATCTGAGTTTACCTTCATATTATTTAGATGGCGATCCTCCTTTCGGGGGCTTGACGGTTTTTCCGTTTTTATTCGAGCATGTCAACACGCTTTTGGTGTCTGCCACCGTCAAATTCGGTTTTTACAAAAATGTCAGCTAAGGTAACAGCTTTCTTGCTGTCGATCACTCTGCCGCCGAGGCAGAGAACATTTGAATTGTTGTGGCGTCTGGTCATTTCAGCAGAAAACTCATCCGCAAGAACCGCTGCACGGATGCCTCTGTGCTTGTTTGCAGCGATGCTCATGCCGATGCCCGTACCGCAGCAAAGAATCCCCTTTTCGCATTCGCCTGCAAGGACGGAAGCGCAAACCTTCTTCGCATAAACGGGGTAATCCACGGAAGTTTCACCGTCAAAGGTTCCAAAATCAATGTATTCGATGCCGTTGTTGTCAAAGTATTCCATTATGGCGGTTTTTATGTCAAATCCGCCGTGGTCGCAACCGATTGCAATTTTCATAAATTTACTCCTGTACTTAGTTGTTTTTATCATGTGCCGTTTTGGCAAGTCTTTCTTCGCGCTCGCGTTCCGCCTGTGCTTTGCGCAAATAAATGGGTTTCAGCTCTGAAGCTGTGATAGCTTCTCCCTTTGCAAGGGCTTTTGCAGCACATTTGGCAACGGAAAGTGCGTTTTGGTCACGTTCAGCCGGTGAGGGTGCAGTTACTTTTACTTCTCCGTCGTAATTATTGATGAAAAGCTCTGTGCCGTCGCCGCAAATCTTTACTGATTCAAAGGCTGAAAGCTCTTCCTTCAGCTCTTCAAGGCTGATGGGGCGGTCGGGGGTGAGCCGTCTTAACTCGCCGTTTTCACGGACAAACAAAGCGTTGTAAAAAACGTTGCGTCTTGCGTCCATAAGAGGGCAAATCAGACCGTCCCCGCCAATGTTTTCAGCCAGCGCTTCAAGGGTGGAAACCGCTGCGCAGGGTTTGCCTTCAAAGGACAGACCTTTTATTGCCGCTACTCCGATTCGCACTCCGGTAAAAGAACCGGGTCCTGCCGAAACCGCAAACAGGTCAATTTTATTAATGCTTTTGCCGTAAATTTTTAAAGCGCTGTCAATCATGGGAAAAAGGGTTTCGCTGTGGGTCAGCGCATTTTTTACGGAAAAGACGCTGTGGCTTTTTAGCGTCTCTCCGTCAAAATCAGCCACCGCAACAGAGGCGGTAAGGGCTGTGGTGTCAATCGCCAAAATCAGCATAAATGCGTCGCTCGCTTTCGTTTAACTTTTCGATTCTGACCGTCTTTTTGTCCTTGGGAAGCAAATCGTCAAAAAGTTCGCTCCATTCGGTGACGATGATTCCGCCCCTGTCGAAATAGTCAAAAAATGCTATTGAGTAGAGGTCGTCATCATCTTTAAGGCGGTAAAAATCAAAGTGATAAACCGCCCTGCTCTCTCCCTTGTACTCGTTAACCAGAGCAAAGGTGGGGCTATGAACAAGGCGGAGACATTCGGGAATCAGATGCTTTATAAGCCCTCTCACAAAGGCGGTTTTGCCCGCACCCATGTCGCCGTAAAGGGCAAGGGTGTCGCCGTCCTTTAAATGCTCTGCAAGGGATTGAGCAATGCTCTCTGTTTCTGCCAACGAATGAGAAATGTATTCCATAACAAAAATGTCCTTATGACGTTTTTTAGAAAAGGCCGTCGATGAATCCGTTTTCGTCAATGTCGATCTTTTCGGCTGCGGGA
>JAFXKQ010000006.1 GCA_017531625.1 Clostridia bacterium
ATCGATAGCGACGGCGTTCTTACCATTAGCGGCAAAGGCGACATGAAAGACTATGAATTTGTTGATAGTTCGCCATGGAGCTTTTCAAAGGTCAAAAAACTGATTATCAAAGAAGGTGTTACTTCCATCGGTAAGAGAGCGTTTTACAAATGCACAATGCTGTCAAGCGTTTCCCTGCCAGACAGCCTTATTTCCATCGGATCTGGTGCGTTTTCCTGGTGTGAAAAATTGACAAACGTTTCCCTTCCCGACAGTCTTATTTCCATCAAAACTGAAGCATTTGACCGTTGTGAGTCATTGACAAGCATTACCTTGCCTAAAAATGTAAAAAACGTTGAAAGAGGTGCGTTTGACAGCTGTGAAGACTTAGAAAGCATATTGGTCGACGAAAGCAACTCCTCATATATATCATTAGACGGTGTATTGTACAGCAAGGATATGAAACAGCTTGTTGCTTATCCGGGCGCTAAAGCTGGCGCGCTAATCGTTCCTGACGGTGTTGTTACAATCGGAGATTATGCGTGTAAATTTAACAAATCCTTGACGAGCGTCACTCTACCTGACTCCGTTACTTCCATCGGCAAACAGGCGTTTGACGAATGCAAGAACTTAACAAGCATTACTTTCGGCAACGGTCTTACCTCCATTGGAGATTGTGCATTTCGAGGATGTCCTTTTACAAGCATTACTTTACCAAACAGCCTCACTACCATCGAAGAGACTGCGTTTTACTGTTGCAGAGACTTGACAAGCGTAGAATTCGGTAACCGTATTACTTCCATTGGCGCAACCGCATTTAATCGTTGTGAGCTTTTAGAAACTGTTTATTACAAAGGCTCTGCAGCTAAATGGGCCACTATATCCATTGGAGAAGAAAACGACGAACTGCTTAATGCACAATTTGTTTTTTCCAACATTGATGAAGAAATCAACAACAGCTCTAACGTCGCTGATGAAAACAAAATGCCAGACTCGGATGATTCTGACACTAGTTCACCGGATAATTCCGACACAGATGCCGACAACAACTCTCCGAATTCACACAACAAAGGGGAAAACAAAGATGATTCCAACACAGGTTTGATAGTGCTTTGTGCAACCGGCGCCATTCTTGCCGTAGCAGGAATCGCTGCATTTATTTTTATAAAAGTAAAAAAATAAAACAAATAGAACATTAATAAAGTAAAAGATCATTAGGCCAATTTAGCCGTGTGGGCAAAAGTTCCACACGGCTTTCTATATGCGAAATTATGAAAAATTTCTTATGATTGATTATAGTTGCATATCACAATCCTACAAAAAACTACAAATCAGTAACAGTTGCTTTTTTGAAAACACTTGAATTTTCAAGTGGAATCACCTATAATGTGATTGTCAGCGTGACAATATACTGACAACAAAAATCTTTATAGTCAGTATTTTACGGATAATCTGAACACTCCCGATAATATGAGTAAAAATACCCATACAAAATTGTTTAAGTTACGGTTTTCGGGAGCGAGCGGGAATAATACCTACTGGCTTTTGTGTGGCTTGAAATTGTTTGATTTCAAGCCACTTTTTTTGTTTGGTAGTATATTGAGTTTTTGTGGTGGCAACATTTTGACAACTAAAAGAAAAATGAGTGGGAATAAAGAGAATAATACTAAACGGCTTGGAAGTTGTTTCTTCCAAGCCGTTTTAGACTGAAGCGCTCTGTGCAGAGCGCTTTTTGAGTTCTTTTGCCAAGATTGTTAACCGAGCGTGCTTTTAGTTCTTACGACGTGTTTCCTTCTATGACAATCGCTCTTTGTAAAGTTTTGAAAAAACGCTTTTCCGTTACCGTTACAGCGTTTGATTTACAAAACAGAAAAAACGAAAGTCGGGTTCAGCAAGCCGGAATTCTTGGAATCACGAACGGTTTTAGCGATTTTGGTTGTTGTTCTGGTTGTTTTGGTTATTCTGGTTATTTCTGTTGTTTTGATTGTTCTGATTATTCTGGCTGTTTTGGTTATTCTGATTATTCTGGTTATTCTGGCTGTTTTGGTTGTTCTGATTGTTCTGGTTATTTCTGTTGTTCTGATTGTTTTGGCTGTTTTGGTTGTTACGATAGCTATTGTTCATGATTAACCTCTCCTTAATTTTGATTACGAGTATAGTTTCGACTGCTTTCAGAAAAACTATACAAGAAAAAATTTTAGGAGGTTGCCGTGTGCTTCTCATACAAAACGGATTATTATTTACAATGGAGACAACCGAAGAAAGCTATTCCGATTTGCTGATTGACAAAGGAAAAATTGTTAAAATTGCAAAAAAAATAACGCCAACCGAGTCCATGAAGGTTATTGATGCGACGGGGCTTCGTGTGTATCCGGGTTTTATCGACGCTCACAGTCACATAGGAATAGCAGAAGAAAAGAAGACCAGCCAAGGGGATGAGAGCAACGAGGGAACCAATCCCATTACGCCATGCGTTCGAGCTATTGATTCAATCAACCCAATGGACAGCGCATTTCACAACGCCCTTGCCACGGGGATAACGAGTGTAATGGTTGGACCGGGAAGCGCCAACCCCATTGGGGGACAGTTTGCCTTGATAAAAACTTACGGCAGACGGATTGATGACATGATTGTTACGGCACCGTCGGCAATAAAAATCGCCTTTGGTGAAAATCCAATGACAAACTACGGCCCAAACGGAAACATTCCCTCTACCCGAATGGGAATCGCTTCCTTGATTCGAGAAGAATTGACCCTGGCAAAGCAATACTTCGACAACGGGAACAGCGGAACATTCGGCATGGAATGTTACAGAGATTTGTTTGAGGGAAAGATTCCGCTAAAAGCCCATGTACACCGTGCGGACGACATTTTCACCGCCATTCGCATAGCAGATGAATTTGGGCTTGGGCTCACGCTGGACCATTGCACCGAAGGGCATCTTATTGCCGAAGAAATTGCAGAAAGCGGATACCCCGCCATTGTCGGCCCTTCTCTCGCCTCCCGAAGCAAGGACGAAGTGAGCTTTTCGGATTTTAAAACCCCAGGCGAACTGCAAAAAGCGGGGGTTTTGGTAGCGCTGACCACCGACCATCCGGTTTCGAGGATTCAGTATCTGCCGCTTTGTGCCGGACTTGCCGTCAAGGAAGGAATGAGCGAGTGGGGAGCCTTGCGTGCGATTACCGTTGATGCGGCACGCATTTGCCGTGCAGACCACCGACTCGGCAGTTTAAAAGAGGGGAAAGATGCAGACATTGTGATTTATAAAGGGAATCCCTTGGAAATCGCTTCCTCCGTAGAATACACAATTGTAAACGGAGTTATCGCCTGGAAATCAAAGCCCGGGGGGTGACAAAAGAGATTTAATGGGCGCCTAAAACGGCAGCAGAGATTTTTCTTCCCTGCTGCCGTTTTGCTATTTGTCTTTGTTTTGTTTTTTTAGCCTTGCCTTGGCTTCTTCTACGGTTTCGCCATCTTTAGTCAGATAAGCGTCTACAAATTTATCTTCGATTTTTTGGTAACCGTTTACAACACCCTTTTCGATTTTCTTGTAACCGTCGGTTACGGTTTTGGCGATTTTTTCGTTTACTTTTACAATTTTTGATTTTGCCATGTCTACGTATTTTCCTCCGATCAAGTTGATTCCGAGAAACAGTACGGTGAGCCACACCGCCGTTCCCGTTAAAATGTTGAACAGTTGAATTTCCGCCGCTTCCATTCCCGGAAACGACACAAGCATAGACCGCTGTAATGAGTAGACGGAAACGCACGCATCTGCCAAAGCTATGTTGCGGAGCGTCCTTAAAACAGGAGAAGCGGAATGCCTTGTCTTTACCGTTCCGATAATTGCAACCGTGATTTTGGTAAATGTGTAGGCCGCAATCGCAATCATAACGGTTACGTGGAACGCTATGCCACGTTCTTTTAATGCGGACAAAACATTTACCCCGATTATGCAGAACGACAGCACAACCAACAAAATTCCCGTAATGCGCCGTGCAAAAAGCTCGGTGCCGTAATTTCCGCCCGCCTTTCGTTTTACTTGCAACACAGAAAAACGGGTTGTGGCAAGCACGGTGTAGTACGCACCAACCGTAATAAACCACCAGGAATGTGTAAGAAACCCAACGATGCAATTACCCACCGAATAGGCGAAATTGAATGCAAGACTTGTATAAGGAAATCTTGCAAGTTTTATCAGTTTCATTTAATGCCTTTTACCATCGGAATCAGCGCAATCAGCAGAATGATGCCGAGTAAGCCGACGAGGGTTCCCCAAACGATTTGATGCCAAACGAGGCACATGCACATACCTAAGCCGAAAATCAAAGCCGAAACAACACCGTAAACGGTACGAAAAACGTTTTTGCCGTTCATTTTAGGCAGTTTCTTGTTTTCCATCCTGCACCATACAAGAAGCGTAGAAACGCCGAGAATCAATCCGATTCCCCCAAAGATAACACCTTCCGTAAATGCGTTCCACTCGGGCAGAAGCGCCATGCACATTCCCAGAGCGAACATAACTCCGCTGACGGTTCCCATTATCAACGCAACAAAACTGCTCTTTTTCATAAAAAACTCCTTTCATTAAACCAACACTTGTGTTTTTATTGTAAATGTAGTATAATGTTTTTATCGGCGTAAAACAATCATCAATTCCGCAACAAGTGTTGGAATAAAAGAGAGATTTTATGAACGTAAAAAACAACAAGAGGCGTAGAGAATCCCAAGACAAAATAGAAAGAGCGTTTATAGAGCTTCTGCAAACCCGTGAAATTAAGGACATAACCGTTTCCGAGCTCATTAAGGTTACTGAATTAAACCGCAGTACCTTCTATGCAAATTACATTGACGTGTTTGACCTTGCTGACAAGACGAGAGAAAAGCTTGAAAACGAGTTCAGCAATCTGTTTGCTGATTACGACTACTTTAACGAACGTAGCGGTGCGTTAAAGATGTTTACGCACATTAAGGAGAACCAACTTTTTTACAGAACGTACTTTAAGCTGTGCTACGACGATAAACACTTGATTTCGATCTGCGACCCAAAACGGGCGGAAAAAGAAGATGTGGCGGTTAATCTAAAGTACCACATTGAGTTTTTCCGAAACGGGCTGAACGCCATCATAAAGCTGTGGCTTGCGGGCGGATGCAAAGAATCACCCGAGGAAATGGCAGACGTGCTGAAAAAAGAGTACAGGGGAAGATAAAAATTTTTCAAATCTCTTGAATTTTATAGTGCTCTTGTAGTATAATGGTTAAGGTGAGAGGTATTTGTCTGTCTGTTAAGGCTGCGGCAAAGCACTTTGACAGCCCGTACCTCGGGCATAAACCCGACGGCGTAAAGAGTTTGCGCCGTGGACGGCGTTTTGTTGCGAAGGCATGGAATGCTGTTACCTCACTTCAAAGAATAAAAATAAAACATACAAATTTAACCGAAAAAGGAGTTGTTTGTTATGGGACTTATTAAAGCAGGTATAGGAGCATTGGGCGGCACGCTGGCTGACCAGTGGAAGGAGTTCTTTTATTGTGACGCATTGCCTAATGACGTGTTGATGCGTAAAGGCCAAAAGCGTACAAGCGGTAGATCCTCAAATACAAAGGGCGAGGATAACATTATTTCCAACGGCTCCGGCATTGCAGTGGCAGACGGCCAGTGTATGATCATCGTGGAGCAGGGAAAGATCGTGGAAGTATGTGCAGAACCCGGCGAATTTACATACAACAGCTCAACAGAGCCTTCGATTTTTGCGGGTAGCCTCGGTCAAAGCATAATTGACACTTTCAAGACCATCGGTAAGCGTTTTACATACGGCGGCGATACCGGTAAGGATCAGAGAGTTTACTACTTCAACACCAAGGAGATTCTTGGCAACAAGTTCGGCACAAAGACCCCCATTATGTTTGAGGTTGCAAGCAAGGCGCTCAGCTTCAGCAAGACCGTAGGCATCAGGTGCAACGGTATCTACTCTTATGTTATCAGCAACCCCTTAATTTTCTACACAAATGTTTGCGCAAATGTAGAAGATGAGTACAGAAGAGACCAGATAGACGAAACACTCAAGACAGAGTTTGTGTCTGCACTTCAGCCTGCGTTCGGTGCATTGGCAGAGCTTGAACTGAGACCGGCACAGATTCCCGGTAAGGTAAACGAGCTGAGAAAGGTTATGAACGACGCTCTCAAGCTTGAGTGGGAAGAGAGCCGAGGAATAACCGTAGGCAAGATAGCACTTAACCCTATCAGTCTTGCAGACGAAGACATGAAGGCCATCAAGGAAATGGAAGACGCTTTGCTCATGGGCAGTAATGCGTACATGATGGCCGGCAGAATGACCAACGCATCCGCAGATGCAATGACTGCGGCGGCAAACAATTCAGCAGGAGCAATGACCGGCTTTATGGGCTTGGGCATGGCAAGCGGCGCAATGGGCGGCGGCTTCAATGCGGCACAGAACTTCTACAACATGGGTCAACAGCAGCAGGCACAACAGCAACAGCAAAGTGTTATAAATCCTGCCGTTCAAAAAGCAATGGAGGATAGCAAGAACGCAATGGGTTGGAAGTGCGCATGCGGAGCGACAGCGACGGGCAAATTCTGTCCCGAATGCGGAGCAAAGAAGCCCGAACCTAAGACAGAGGGTGGCTGGAAATGCGCATGCGGTGCTGAAAATCAGGGCAAATTCTGCGCTAACTGCGGTGGAAAAAAGCCTGAGCCGGTGGCAGCAGAAGGCTGGACTTGTGCATGCGGCGCAGTAAACAAGGGTAAGTTCTGCCCCGAATGCGGTGGACAGAAGCCTGCGGGCGTTCCCCAGTACAAGTGCGACAAGTGTGGCTGGCAACCCGCTGACCCCACCAAGGCACCCCGTTTCTGCCCCGAATGCGGAGACCCCTTTGACAACGGCGACATAGTTTAAAGTTTAATAAAACAAATACGGTGAAGTGAGCTGTTTAAAACAGTTTACTTCACCGTGTAATACTATGGGCAGAAATTAATTAATAAATCCGAAATGGAGTGATAGCATTGGCAGAATTACAATACAAGTGCCCGTGCTGCGGCGGTCAGATAGAGTTTGACAGCGCATCACAAA
>JAFXKQ010000037.1 GCA_017531625.1 Clostridia bacterium
AAGACAAAACTACCCGAAGAAGAGAAAACAAACCTCTTTTTCGGGTAGTAATTTTTATATAGTGATATTCTTTGCTACGCAAAGAGTGATATGATTGCCGACGGCAATCGTGATATTAAAACCTACGGTTTTAGTGATATTTTATTCGCCTTTTAAAACTCGCAAAGCGAATAACACTCGGCGTTAGCCGAATATAACTGCGTAGCAATATCACTCGCCGCAAGGCGAATAAAACTGCCCAAGTGTCCTTAAGAACACTTGGGCAAGCCGTCCCGTATTTTTTTGTTAAATCAGTTGATTAGCCTTGAACGGACATCTTCTTCTTAGCTGTGAAGAGAACAACTGCTGCGAGCATGAGCAAGCTACCAACAACGGTGAATGCTACTGTGCCAGCGCCGCCGGTTTCAGGAAGTTCTGTACCGGTCTTGTTTACTACTTCAAGATCTGCAAAGTTTGCTTTCATTTCAATATCGCCGTCAACCTTGTTGTAACCAGCGGGAGGAGCAACTTCTACAAACGCATAGTTATCAAGTTTGTCAAGGTCAAGACCCTTAACTGTGATATTACCTGCCTTAAAGGTTGCAACATCACCTGTTTCGTTAGCCTTGGGAAGTCTATATTCGTTATCAGTTACCTTGATAAGATTTACAACATTACCGTTAAGCTTAAAGGAGAACACAGCGTCTTCAATCTGTTCGTGTGCTTCGTTTACCTTCTTGAGGTTAACATCATAAGTCTTTACGGTTACAGAGTCTTCGCTAAACTGTTGACCATACTTAAGCTCTGCTTTGTTGGGGAGACTTTTGTCGATTACTGCGTTTTCATTAACTGTTGCCTGATAAGTGATAGTTACTTTCTTGTCGGCTGCCGCGATCTTAGCAGCGGTTTCTGTCTTAAATACAACCTTGAAAGTTTCGCCAGTTGCCAAACCGGTTGTAACGATTTCGTAGTCTGTATCTTTTACGAGATCAGCAGGAGCTACTGCGATGGTATCAGCCTTAAGAGAGAGACCAGCATCCATTTTATCGGTTACAACATAGTCTACGTGACCAGCCTGTGCAACGAACTCAATGGTGTAATACACTGTATCGCCGATAGCTACGTTCTGTTCAGCGTCAACAGCTTCATTTGCTTCATCGCCAACCTTCTTGTCGATTGTTGTTGTAAAGTTCTTATCTTCAATAGTTTCATTCGCTTTTGCTGTGTCAAGGATAAGAATTGTACCAACTGTGGTGTCAATTACATAGTAACCAAGATTAAGATTTGCAAGAGTCACTGTGCCTCCTGCTGCTACTTCTGAAGCTTTTGCGGCCTTTCTGTTATCCTTTGCATATTCCAATGCGGCTGCAGCAATAGCCTTAACTTCAGCAGAATCGTTTACATAATTTCCTTTGGTAGTCACGTATTTGTTATCGCCGTCTACCGTAAACCACGTAGCGCCTACACCTGAGAAGAAATCATCCCAGCCATCTGCTACTGTGTAAATAACAGAAGTGCCAGTCTGAGATTCGATGTCCAAAAACTTGTAAGCGCTGTAGGTTTCGCCGTTCTTTGCGTTTGAGATCGTAATGCTAGCTGTCGCCGTATTCTCAGCCGCGGAAACGCCAACAACCATAGTTGCGAGCATTGCGAGGGTAAGTAAAAGAACTAATGCCTTTTTCATGGTGTTTTTCCTTTCTTTGTTTTAGGGATTGTATTATTTTTTTCTTTTTCAAAAATAATTACTGTGCAAGGGAGCGTATTCCCCTGCAAGGGGCTGTGTCTGCCCTGACCGAAGCTATCGGTCATTTCTCGCCGACCTAAAAATTAAGTCCACAAAAGAAGTCGCTTATTCCACCGACTTCTTATCAACTGCAAGTCTCATATCACATTTATAGAGGGAAAATGAGCCAATATCACATTTAACCTCTACCCGCATTATAAACCTATTAAACTGAAAAGTCAACAACTAATTTTAATTGTTTTTTAAGTTTCCATTCAAATTGCACAAATCCAGCCGACTTCTACGGGTCATAAATGATTTTATGCCCAAAATCGATCCGATTTCAGCCCGAAATCCTTTAATTTTTCGCTGTTTTTTTGAATCGTTTATTAACATACCATGGAAAAATCGTTTTTCTTTCCGCCGAAAAGTTTTCCACACAGAAGCGGAAAACCGCCGATAAAAACCTTAAACGAAACTTAAAAGGTGCTTCGGATTACATTTTGCGTAAAATTTTTGTTATTTTTGCACAATGAAAAACGCCCAAAAACCGCACTTAAAACCGATTTTTTGGTGAATAACTACGTTTATTTGACAACTTGGAACCCCGAGAAGGGCCAAATCCGCAGGAACACCCTGCCCACTATCTGATCCTTTTCGATACAGCCGACTATGGTGCTTCGGCTGTCGATAGAAGTTTCTCTATGGTCGCCCAACACGAAAAACCTGTTTTCGGGCACTTGGTACGGGAAAGAAATGTCGCACTCGCCCAAGGATTTGTCCGTAACGTACGGCTCGTCTACCAAAACATCGTTTACATAGACGTTGCCCTTGTTATCCACTTCCACATAGTCGCCGGGGAGGCCTATAACACGCTTTAACAACAGTTTATTACTGTGATAGAAACCGACCAGGTCGCCTCTTTCAAAGGTGCTGCTTTTAAGCAGCAACAAAATGTCGCCGTCTTCAAGGGTGGGGGTCATACTGTCGCCCGAAACCTGCAAAACGGGAAAGAAAAGCGTTGCCAACAAGACCGCTATTGCCGCAACTACGATAAGCACGTAAATTGTGCTGGTGAGGGAACGGCGGTACTCACGCTTATGCTTTAGGGACTTGCGCTCCGTCTCTACCTGCTCCATGCTGGGCATTTCCACATCCGCATGCTGCTGAATTTCTGCGTCTTCCCTTGCCGCCTTGAGCTTGACTTCTTCTTCAAGCGCTTTCTGTGCTTCGGGGGTTGAACCGTCGAGCATTACTTCTATTTCGTTTGTTTCGGGCTCTACGGCGTCGTTAAGTCTGTTCTTGCCGCCTTTTCTGAAAATGCTCACCTTTTATTCCCCCTTTTTTCCTTACGCTCCAACTGCGGTTCTGAGTACAGCCTTAGCTCCCGAAGTGAGGTTTTATTGTCTTTCAGCCGTGATTTTCCTTACGCCCCAACTTCGGTTCTGAGTACAGCCTTAGCTCCCGAAGTGAGGTTTTATCTCCCTGTACCTTGATTTTTTCATTACGCCCCAACTGCGGTTCTGAGCACACCCTCAGTTCCCGAAGTGAGTCCTTTTATTCCTGAGCCTCGGTTTTCGTTTTTCAACCCCAAAAACCGTTTATTCGCCTTCCGTTTCCTCGCTCTGCAAAGGCTCGGTTTCCACATTCACAGACGTTTCTTCGCTTCCCTCTGCCGTTTCTACCTTCACCGGAGCTGCGATTCCACTCTCTAACTGGGCATTTATTAAGATTTCCCTCGCTTTTTCGTAGGCTGCGCTCACCAATCGCTCATAATACGCATCCGCCTCCGCTTTTCGCTCCTCCGCCTGCTTCTGCAAACGTGCCACGTTCAGCAAATAGTCGTCTGCCGTTGCCTGCGCCGCCTTGAAAAGCCCGTCAAGCTCTATTACCGCATCGGCTATAGAACCCGCCTTTTCTATCTTAACGTCTCGGTCTGCTACCCTTTTCCTCAATTTTTCATTTTCGTCCTTCAGCTTCTTCTCGCTCTTTTGAAGCTGGTAAATTATGTCAACCAAGTCGGAGCGACTCAGCTTTTTAAATCTTTTATCTGTCATAGCCTATCCTCCCACCTGTAAGTTCTCGCCATAAAAGCTACAATAGGGCTGTTTTCTAAAACGCTCTGCACCTAAACTCAACGTTTCCCCGCCGCAACAGCGGAAATCCGCCCCTTGAAAAGCAACTTCGGATTACATTGCTTTCGCAAACGGTACAAAACCCCAAGTTGATACAATTACACATAATGTGTATGCGTATTATACCACGTTGTTCAAAACTTTTCAATAGGTTTTTTCTGCCTTTTCCATTCTATGTGTTCTATGCACTTTTAAGCTTTTACTGTTCTTTACCTTTTGAGTTTCTTTTCCCTTTTTTCCTTGCCTTTTTGACCGTTAAAATGCCACTTAAAAAACAAAGGGCTGTAAAAAAACTCAAAGTGAGTTTTTTACAGCCTCTTTTCTCTTTATCTCTTGTTTTCGGGCTTTAACGCCGGACCGATTACTCGTCCTCGTTCTCCCAGTTGTGCCACACGTTCTGAACGTCGTCGTTGTCTTCAAGCATGTCAAGAAGCTTTCTCATCTTGGTAACATGTTCGGGATCCGTAAGGGTAACATAGGTAGAAGGAATCTTTTCAACCTCTGCCGAAATGTAGGTATAACCCTTTGCGCTGAGAGCCTCTGCCACTGCCGAAACCTCACCGGGTTCTGTGTAAATCTCAAAAACTTCGCCCTCGTTGCTGAGGTCATCACCGCCGCATTCGAGCACGTCGTCCGTAAGCTTATCCTCGTCAATGTCCTCGGATTCGATAACGATAACGCCCTTGTCCGTAAACATAAACGAAACGCAACCCGTAGTTCCCATGTTTCCGCCGTACTTGTCGAAGTAGTGGCGAATGTCAGCACCGGTACGGTTTCTGTTATCCGTCGCAGTCTCTACTATAACCGCTACGCCGTTGATGCCGTAACCCTCGTAGGTGATGGACTCGTAAGTCGCACCGTCGCCGCCTGCCGCTTTCTTGATGATGCGGTCAATGTTGTCGTTAGGAACGTTGTTTGCCTTTGCCTTTACAATAAGGTCGCGAAGTTTTGTGTTGCTCGTAGGGTCAGCGCCGCCCTCGCGTACAGCAATAGCTATTTCCTTGCCAATTTTGGTAAAGACCTTTGCTCTCTGCATGTCGGTCTTTTCCTTTTTGTGCATAATATTTTTCCACTTAGAATGTCCAGACATAAAAAACAATCCTTTCGTTAGACGAAGATTAGCAAACTTAAATCTCTTCGGTACGCTTCATACCGAGAAGATCAAGGGCTTTTCCGAGAACCTCTCTGGTCTGAGCCGTGAGACACAGACGGAATTCAAGAGCCGCCCCCTCTGACTTCAAAATGTTTATGTTGTGGTAGAAAAGGTTAAACGCTGCACACAGGTCTAATGCGTACCGTGCAATAACCGACGGCTCGTAATCCTTCAACGCCGCAAGAACCTTGGTCGGGAACTCGCTCACCGCTTTAACAAGAGCTACCTCCTCTTTAAGAGGCTCGTAACCATCAAAGCCCTTTCTCTCTCCCACCGCTTTTCTCAAAACGCTTGAAGTACGTGCGTAGGTGTACTGAACGTAGGGGCCCGTGTTTCCGTCAAAGCTCAAGGCATCTTCCCAAACGAAGTTGGTGTCCTTGATTCTGCTGTTGCTGAGGGCGTTGAACACGATGGCGCCAACGCCAACCGCTTCCGCCGTTTTTCTCTTATCTTTAAGTTCTGTATTCTTTTCCTCAATGATCTTTTCAGCCTTAGCGATGGCTTCGCCGAAGAGGTCGTCAAGAAGAATGACATTACCGGTTCTGGAAGCGAGTTTTTCGCCGCCGACGCTCATGGTTCCGTAAGGAATGTGAACCAAGTCACCCGCCCATGCGTAACCCATAAGCTCAACCACCTTGAAGTACTGAGCAAAATGCAGGCTCTGTCCCGCAGAGGTCACGTAAAGACACTTGTGGAAGTTGTAATTTTCCTTACGCCAAATGGCTGCCGCAATGTCTCTGGTTGCGTAAAGTGTTGCGCCGTCCTTCTTGAGAATGATTGCGGGAGGCATTTTGTACTCGCTGAGGTCAACAATCGATGCGCCGTCATCAACGATAAGCAAACCCTTTGCCCTAAGCTCGTCGATAACTCTCTGCATTTTATCGTTATAAAAGCTTTCGCCGTTAAAGCTGTCAAACTTAACGCCGAGAAGCTCGTAAGTCTTCATGTATTCACGCAGGCTTATTTCCTTAAACTTCTGCCAGATGGCGAGGTACTCCTCGTCCATGCTCTCAAGCTTCGCAAAAGCAGCTCTCGCTTCATCGTTAAGGTTGTCGTCCTTTTCTGACTCAGCGGAAAACCTGACGTAAATGTCAACTAATTCCTCTATGCCGCGCTCGTTGATTCTTTCCTCGCTGCTCCACTTCTTGTAAGCCACGATGAGCTTACCGAACTGAGTGCCCCAGTCGCCAAGGTAATTGATTCCCACGGTTTCGTAACCGCAGAATTCATGAAGATTTTTAAGGCAGCCGCCGATTGCAGTGGTACCGAGATGGCCCACGTGGAAACGCTTTGCAATGTTGGGAGAGGAGAAGTCGATGCAAACGACCTTGCCTTCGCCCACCTTGGACGAACCGAAATTCTCCGTAGCTGCAATGCCTTTCAAAACCTCGTTGAAGTAGCTTTCGTTAAGGAAAAAGTTGAGGTATCCGCCTGCAACCGCAATTTCTTTAACGCCATCAAGCTTGCCGTCGATGGCCGCCTTGATGTCAGCGGCGATCTTGGGAGGAGCTTGACGCAGGGCACGGCTGAAACGGAAGCAAGGAAGCGCTATGTCCCCCAGGGAGCTGTCGGAGGGGTACTCCAAGAGAGCTGAAATGTCCTCGTTGAACTCCGCCTGCAAGCCCTTGATGTAATCGCCCACAACTGCGGCGATTTGCTGTTTTATTTTAATCATAAAAAGTCCTCAAACTCAAACTTAAATAAAATGGGTAACAAAAACACAGAGGGTCGGCTGAAAAAACTCGACCGACCCCCGTTTTGAGACAGAAGTAAACTGTAAAAAAACTATCTCTTGCTGAACTGGGAAGCACGACGAGCAGCCTTCAAGCCGTACTTCTTTCTTTCCTTCATTCTCGGGTCACGAGTGAGAAGGCCTGCCTTCTTGAGAAGAGGGCGGTACTCATCGCTGACTTGAAGGAGTGCACGTGCAACGCCGTGACGGATTGCGCCCGCCTGACCGGAAACGCCGCCGCCTGTAACGGTGCAAACAATGTCAAACTTACCGATGGTGTTTGTAACTCCAAAGGGCTGGCGAACAACGAGCTTAAGAGTATCAAGGCCGAAGTAATCGTCAATGTCTCTCTTGTTGATGGTGATAACGCCGGAACCGGGAATCAAACGAACTCTTGCAACGGACGACTTTCTTCTGCCCGTGCCGTAGAAATAAGGTTTCTTAGGTGCGTACATAATTCAATTACCCTCCTTATTTAACTTCAACAGCGATGGGCTTCTGAGCCTGCTGCTTGTGCTCTGCGCCTCTGTAAACCTGAAGACGGGTAAGGCTTGCGGAGCCGATCTTGTTCTTAGGAAGCATACCCTTAACTGCAAGGGAAACAACCATTTCGGGCTTGTTAGCCATAAGAGTTCTGTACTTAACAGCCTTAAGACCGCCAACGTAGCCACTGTGATGGTAGTAGTATTTCTGGTCAAGCTTTCTGCCGGTGAGAACGAGCTTCTCAGCGTTGATAACTACAACGCAGTCGCCGCAGTCAACATGGGGAGTATATTCGGGCTTGTGCTTGCCGTTCAGGATAGTAGCAGCGAGAACAGCAACCTTACCCAAAGGCTTGCCGGCAGCGTCGATAACGTACCACTTACGGTCGATCGACTCTTTTTTTGCCATATAAGACGTCATTATTTTTTCCTCCGTCAAATTAGATATATTTCGTACTTTGCTATTATAGCACGGTTTTTTGTTTTGTCAATAGGAATTTTAGAAAAAATTTCATTTTCTTCGAGTTTTCTGCGTTTTCCTCGATTTTCGTGGGTGAACGGCGTAACGGAAATCAGATTTTTGTTAAACGGGAAACAGAAACGTCAATAAAGGATGCATAAAATGATTGAAAAACAGAAATTCTTATGTTATATAATTATTGTAGCTTGCAGTAACTCCGCAGAGGTTTCCCTTAACGGCTTATTGTAGCTTTGATGTTAAAAACGGTGTTTTGTTTTCAGGGACTGAGAAAGGCTTTAAACCGACGGTAACCGTGCCTTTCGCTTTGTTACGGAACACGAAGACTGAAGGAAAATTATGAGAGAATTCAAAAGCATTCAACCGATTCTGAGCCACGTGCGCCGTGCAGTAGACGATTTTAACATGATAGAAGCGGGGGACCGCATTGCCGTCGGAGTAAGCGGAGGTAAGGACAGCCTTACCATGCTTTGCGCCCTCAAAAGCTTACAGCGGTTTTATCCGAAGCCCTTTGAATTAAAAGCGATCTGCCTTGACATGGGGTTTGAAAACGCAGACTTTTCGTCAATTGTTACCCTTTGCGACGAAATAGAAGTGGAGCTGGAAATCGTTCCGACCCAGATAAAGCAAATTGTTTTTGACATCCGCAAAGAAAAATGCCCCTGTTCCCTTTGTGCGAGGATGCGAAGGGGAGCTTTGCATGATGCGGCAAACGCCATCGGGTACAAAAAGATCGCCTTGGGACATCATTTTGACGATGCGGTAGAAACCTTTTTTCTTAACCTCTTCAACGAGGGACGAATCGGCTGTTTTGCGGCAAACACCTACTTAGACCGCAAGGACGTAACGGTTATCCGCCCCCTTATTTACCTGCCCGAAAAGATGGTTACGGGCTTTGTGCGTAAGGAAGGCATTGAGGTTTTGCCTAAGTATTGCACAGAGGACGGTAACACGGAGAGGGAACGTATCAAAAATCTGATTTTTGACTTATCTAAAAATGACCGTGGGCTCAGTGAGCGCATTTTCGGCGCAATGAAACGCGCAGAACTCCTCGGAGCCGTGAATAAAAAAGAAGCTTCGTCCTGTAACGACTGTAAGACAAAGACTTCCGCAACCCAGTCGGGGGAACAGCAGAACACTTAGACCAAACAAAAGGAAAGACCATGAATTTTTTTACCGAACTTTTAAGCAAACGTCCGCCTTGGCTTGACAACGCCAACACGGTGCTTTTATTTATCGCCGTTTTTTGCCTTATCTACTACGTTTTAGCGGGATTTGCCTTCGGTTTCGGAGTGGCAAACCTTTGGATCTGGCTCGGAGCGACGGGGCCTTTTGCCCTTCGTCCTCTAATCTTCTTTGCACTTCACCTCATGGAAAAGGATGCCCGAAACTTATTCCCGTCATTTGTAAAAATCCCGATTTATGTGCTGTTTTTCGCCTTTTTAGCCTACTTTGCAGTGTTTGAAGCCGTACTGGGCTTTCACAGCTTCGCGAAGGGCAGAGAAAACCTTGACTACGTCATCGTGCTCGGAGCAAAGGTAAACGGCACCAAACCCTCAAACGCTCTCCGTTACCGCATTGACAAGGCGGCACAATACCTTAAAGAAAACCCGGCCGCAAAGGTAATTGCCTCGGGCGGTCAAGGCGAGGATGAGGGAATCAGCGAGGCGGAATGCATTAAACGTGAGCTGATAAAAAAGGGAATCGACGAAAACAGAATCATCTTAGAAGACCGTTCCACCAGCACCTACGAGAATTTTTCGTTCTCTTTGCAGATAATAAATGACGAAAGAGCAAGTGTGGGCATCGTAACCAACAGCTTCCACCTGTTTAGGGCCGGATGTCTTGCGAGAACCGCAGGAAGCAACAGATTTTACAGCGTTTCAGCGCCCTACAAGGGACTGCTTGCTCCCCACTACTTTGCGAGGGAATTTGTGTCATTCAATGCGGATTTGATTTTTGGGCACATTAATCCGTCAAGGATTTTTAATTAATCATTTTTTTACAAAAAAAGTGTTTCTTTTACCAAAATGAGAAAAACAAGAATGCAGATTGCTGAGAAAGAGTGCAGACAAGACGAACCGAGGCGAGAACTGTACCAAGTTACTGTGAGCCGAGGTTCGTTTTGAACGAAAAAATAAGGTAAATGGCAGAAAAATCGGGGCAATGCCCCGATTTTTCAACTTTAATG
>JAFXKQ010000038.1 GCA_017531625.1 Clostridia bacterium
AAGGTGAATCAGAGCTTTGGCAACGGGTTCAGTACTCTGTAGGCGGTCACATGCCCGTAGTCTTGAACGGTGCAAGCACAGGAATTGGCGATAACACCCGTTATCCTTGTACTATTGTCGGTTATAAAAATGACGGAAAAGCCTTTTTCTTCCAGTGCGACGGCAGACAGACCAGCAAAAAATGGAGCGATGGTCTCAGAATTTCTGAAATGGATGACGTTTTGCTTTCTTTGGGCGTCAACAGCGCAATTAATCTTGACGGCGGTGGATCGTCCACGATGGTTATTAATGACAGGATCGTAAATCGACCGAGTGACGGTTCTGCCCGCGGTTGTATTAACGGTATCGGCGTTGTTCTTGGACCGGAAAGAGGGGAACAAGGCGAGTACGAGGTTACTGTAGATGCGTATGATTTTGATGCAAGGTATCTTGAATTCAATAATCGGTCAGCGTGTAATCAGTTTTCTGACAGTGGCTTGAACTGCGCTACCAAGAGTTTTAATGACGGTGCCCTCAGGCTTTCCGTTACGGATGATACAAATGACCCGTACATCTTTCTTAATTACGCTTCGGCTGTTAATGAAATCAGCGCAGACGATTATAAATACATCGTTGTAAAATACAAGCCCGACCCGTCCATTTCTTCAAGAGTGATGGAGCTGTTTTTGTGCGCCGGAGCTGTAAGTGCTCCCACGGGAGGGCGTTCAGTTTCCTTTGAGTACGATACGATGGGTGAATGGAACACCAAAATCATCGATTTGAGTGCTGACAGCGCTTGGCGCGGAAAGATTCACGGGTTAAGATTTGACTTTATTGGCGGTGACGCTTTAAAGGGGCAGTACGTAGATGTTGAATACGTTGCCTTTGCCAAGACAGCAAAGGAGGCACAGAGTTACGTAGACGGCACGGCTGATAAGCCGTCGGTCGGAAGTAAAGTTGGCGGAAGCTTGACTTTAAAGCCTGAGGCAAAGGTCAGTTTTGAAAACGGTGTTGTTTTAGGTGTTGTTGGCGGGACACGTGGGTATGACGTTTTTGATTGGTTTAAAAACGAGAACCTCATGATACTAGATAAAAATGGTTTGGCTGTACGTAGTTCTGTTGTGGGAACGGGCTTCACTTTGTGCTCTGTAGATGAAAGAGGCGCTGTCGTTGACAGTGCAACGATTGTAGTTGATGGCGACGTTAACGGCGACGGAGAAGCTACGGCAGTAGACAGCTTTATTGAAAACAGGAAGTTTTTGAGGCTTAGTTCGGCGACAAGGATTTCTGCGGTTGAATAGCTTTTTGGATTGATAAAAAGGGTTATTGCAGTTGGAATGAAAATTGCAATAACCCTTTTATGTTTTTGGCTTGTGGAGCAGTTTTAAACTTTGCCGTACAAAACGTTGCCGTCGGTTTTTGAAACGGTGATCTCTTTTATGTCACCCTCAAACAGAGGTTCTTCGCTAGTGACAGCGATTTCCGCATAGTCCTCAGTGTGGCCGTAATAAAAACCGTTTTTCTGACTCTCAATCAGCACTTTGCATTTTTTACCCAGCTTTTCAGACAGAAGTTGACTCTTCATTTCGGAAGCAAGGCTGATAAGCTTTGCATTTCTGCGTTTCTTTTCCTGCTCATCAATCTGACCGCTCATTTCTGCCGCGGGAGTGCCCGGACGGCGGGAATAAGAAAAGGCGTGTATGTGTAAGAACCCAATGCGTTTCAAAAATGCTAAGGTTGTCTCAAAATCTTCCTCTGTTTCTGTTGGGAACGAGCTGATGATGTCTGCTGAAAGCATTACTTCGGGAATCGTTTCTTTCAGCTTTGTGATGCGAGATTCGGCCTCTTCTGCTGTGTACGGACGGTTCATTAGCTTTAAGATTCTTGAACACCCCGATTGCAATGAAAGGTGAAGATGGGGCATCATTTTTTCTTCGTTTCGAATGGTTTGAATGAATTTTTCGTTAAGACAGTTCGGGTCAAGGGAGCCGAGTCTTAGGCGTTCTAATCCTTCGAGGTTTGCGATTTTTTTGATAAGTTCCGGTAGAGGCGCCCCGTTGTAAGCGGCGGTTTCGATTCCTGTCAATGTGATCTCTTTAAAACCGTTTTTTACAAGACGCTCAGCTTCATCGTAGACAGCTTCTAAAGGCCTTGAACGTGAAGGACCTCTCAGAGAAGGGATGATGCAATAACTGCATTTTCCGTTGCAGCCATCTTGGATTTTTATGTATGCACGGCAGTTAGAAGAAAAACCAACAGCCTTTATGGGCACGGTTGCGATTGAGAGCAATTCGTAGTTTCTTTCTGTGAAATCGGCCTCTAATCCGTCAAACAGTTTGGATTTTCCGTTGCATCCAACGACTTTTTCTACCTTGTCAAGACGTTTAATTTTTTGCGGTTCAAGTTCGCTGTAACAACCGGCTACGTAGACGGCATCGGCATTTTTTGCCGCCCTTCTTATGATTTGGGCACTTTTTCTTGTACTCTCAGCTGTAACTGCACAGGTGTTTACAACACAAACGTCACATTTTTCACCAAAGGGTACGATGATGAATCCTTTTTTTAAGGCAAGCTCCGCCAAGGCTTCGCTTTCGTACTGATTAACTCGACAGCCAAGTGTGTAAAATGAAATTCGCTTTTCCGTATTTTGATTCATCTGATGTCCTCTTCGGTTAGTTAATTTTTTGCTTTGCTTCTTCGTAGTCCTGTTTTGTTCCTAAGAGATTGATGGCTTCCAGCAACGCTTTTGTGCTCAGCCCTGCGGGTAAACCGTAAACCGTGGCTAAACGGTCACGCTGTTCCTTGCTCCCACTGCCACCGGAAAATCCGTCGTTGTAAAGGTCTTTTGGGAGCACAGGGGAAGCTTTGCCTGCTTGACCGTTTTGAGTGAACGGTAAAAGAAGTTCGTAAAGCGTTTTTGCTTCGATTCCTTCAACTCCAAGAAAGCCGTCTTTTGATGGAGTGCTTTTCCTTTTTTCCTTGCCCTTTACTTGGGGCGCATATATGTTTATCAGTTTATCAACGGGAAATAAGCCTTTTAGACGTCCTCGGATAAAATTGCCTGCTTTATCGCTGTCGGTAAGTACAAGGATGGGGGAGTTTTCAATTAGTTTTTTTACCAGAGTTTTCTTTTGCTCTGAGTTGAACAGGGCGAATCCGTTTGAAGTTATAATCGGCGAAGCGACAAGGTTGCTTAAATGTAGCTTGTCGTATTTTCCTTCAACCAGTAATGGGTACATTAGATAAAGTTTTTCCATGGTTCTAACCTTTGAAGCACGCAAGTTTAATCATAAACAGTTCAAGCTCTGTTTTTTCATCTGAGCTGAAGCTTTTGAGCTTTTTTTCACAGGCAGAGCATTCCTTAGCGGCGTATTCAAGGTAATCAAAGCTTGCCTTGCGCACAGCAGGGAGGTATCTGCGTACAGCCCAATCGAAGCTCTTGAGTTTTGATGCGATTTCCGAAATAGCGATAGCATCTTCAACGCCCGCTTTTATGATAATCATATCAGAAAGGCATTTAGAAAGAGCACCGATTATCAATTGAGCCGGTTGACCGGCATCTAAGAGCTTGTGTAAAATGTTATGCAATACGGCGAAGTCTCTGTCTGTAAGAGCTTTTGTCAGGTCGAAAATCTGAAAGCTTTGGTTAATGCAACAGACGGTTTTTACATCCTCAACAGAAACCGTTCGGTCTTTGCAGTAAGCGGAAAGCTTCTCGATTTCTCCAAGGAGCATGTACATGTCTTCTCCGCAAATAAGCAAAAGCTCCTCTGCCGCCCTGTCCTCAATTTTTGTTTTTCTTGCAGTAAAATGCTTCTTAATCCACGCTAAAAGTTTTGCTTCGCTTTCGCTTTTGAACTCAACAACGAGTCCTTTTTTACGTATGGTTTGAAGAACCCTTGCGGCGGAAGATTTTTCCTTGTCCTGAATAGCTTTTGAGGAAATTTCGTTCTCACGCACCACAAAAAGGACATTTGCGTATTCCGGTGTGTCCTCAAGAACAGAACACAATTCCTCCGCCATAGAATCATTCAGTTTGTTGAAATCAAACTCATTTACCTCAATAAGCTTCTGTTCACTCATGTAAGGAAGAGCTTCCAAACAATCGGTCAACGCTGGGACGCTAAAATCTTTGCCCTTTAAACGAATGTAGTTAAACTCAGGTAAGGGAAGGGATAAAACTTTTTTACGAATCTCGGTGGCATAATGGTCCTTTGTGTACTCTTCTGTACCGCAAAGTAGGTAGATTCTGCCGCATTTATTTTCTTTTAGTTCCTTTTTTAGCAAATCTATACTCATAATTGATCTCCTGCCACTTAGTCTAAAAGCTTAATAGAACCGTCATTAAAAAACTTAAAGCTGATAGTTGTTTTATAAGTCTTGATGTTTTCAGGGGAGCATAAGTTGACAACTGCTCCAATTCCCGAACCGTCGCTTGATTTTTCGTTGCGGTAAAGGTTTTTTACAAAACGGGGGAAGGAATCAAGCAATTGTGGGGCGTTGTTTACTGCGGTCTTAGATACCACGAGGTGGTCTGCAACAGAGAGCGGAGTGCGAGCAAGGGGTTCCGAACCTCTGATTAATAAAAAGGAGCTGTCGCCTTCTTTTGCTGTTAAAGCGAAACTTTTATGTAAATCTAAATCAGCTCCCGTGTAAACCGATAAGCTCTCATTTAAATCGAAGCGCTCGCCCGTAAACATTATAGCACAGTTACTTTCGTCTGCCAAGTCCAAGATTTGTTCAAATGCAGAAATTGTATAACTCGGACTATCACGGTTAGGCAGAACCAAGGTACTGACAGAAAGTGCACTTAAACTGTTTTTGAGTCTGAAAACGGAATCTTCCGAATAAGAGGAAAGGAAGTAGTAGTCGAGGTGAGTAAATCCGTTTTTAACAGCAAAACTTGCAAGCGAGCTTTTTCCGCCTAAATCGAAAACTGAAGAATGTTCAACATCTGCGACTAAAAGCGCGCCGGAATCCGTATCCTTAAACTTGATAAGTGTGTTGTCCGTAAAGCTTTTTGAAAACATCTTGGTAGAAACACCGACGGTGATCACTATAAGGCAGAAACAAACGGCAATAAACTTAATGGCAGTTTTCCTTTTCAAAACAAGGGCAGAGACTATGGCGGATAAAGCGAGGACAACGGTAAAGGAAATTCCTTCAATGTAAAACGATACGCAGGCGTATTTTGAAGAAGCAAAAAAATCGGTCCAAGTCATTAAAATCTCGTGTAGAGCATAAGGAACGTATGCCAAAAATTGAGCACCTCCGAGCCAAAACGAAGAAATCAAAAGACAGAATGCCCCAAGAAAAAGAATTGGAGTTGCGAGTAACGAAACGGCAATGTTTGCAACGGGAGCGGCAACCGAGATGAAGTCAAAGTTATAAAACAGAACGGGAAGGCTTGCCACTGTTGCGCTTATTGAGTAAAGAATAGGGGAAACCATTAATTTAACTACTTGGACTGACTTTTTATCTTTGGAGGAACGGATAACAAAAGAAGAGACAAAAATTACGCCTACACAGGAAAGAAACGAAAGTTGTAGACTGATGCTTAAAGCGGAATAAGGATTAAAAACCAACAGCGTAAGTAAAGCCAAGGCTAGGGAATGGAAACTGTCGTTTTTAAACATGAAAATCTGTGTTCCGAAAGCGAAGCAACACATAAAAGCAGCTCTGACTACAGAGGGAGAAGCACCGCATAAAACGGCATAAACGACTGCAAAAACTATGGCAAAAGCGGAGCAGAGCTTTTTGCGCCCCGTAAGAAAGAACAATAAATTGTAAAGTGTTGCCACGATTACGGTGAAATGAAGACCTGAGATTGCAAGCAAATGACTGATTCCCACCCTGGAAAATTTAGCAGTAACCCGTGTGTCTATTCCGCTTCTGTCCCCTATCAAAACCGCCTTGAAAAAGGAAGCACAGTCTTTGCTTAACGGTTCAAAAATCTGTCCTATTTTGTTGCTGATTTTTGAACGCAAAATGTTTATTTTACTTTTAATGTCTTTGGTGTTTTGAGTAAGAATCTCATCAAGTTCACCGTCGGCTCTCAAATAAAGACCTTCCGCTTTGTCCCGTAAAGAGGACTCTTCGATTTCCGCTACAAAGTTAACAGAGTCTCCGATTTGGACTTTATCGTCTGAAGAAAACATTAAGAGTTGTTTGTTTTCCGCCTCTTTAACGTCGCAGCTTGTGATAAGCAGGGTCAGTTCTTTGTCGGAGTAATAAGGTGAAATGGCCTGTACTACCGCAGTAAAACGCAATTCTTTCCCGTAAAGCTCTTTGTTGTCGCTTTCGGTGACGTTGCAGTAGAACGATGAGTACAAAATTCCAACACTGATTCCAAGTAATGCAATAAAGGCGTACTTTGATCTGCATTTAGCAAAAACAAAGCACAAAACACTCGAAATGGCAATTGTCAAAATGAGAATCAAAGTGGATAAAGAGAAAAACAGACCTGTCACAATGCCCGAGCACAAGAATGCACCGAAAAATGTAATAGGTCTATTTTTTAACATAATTACACGTCCTTGCATAAAAATCGGGTTTTAGCCAAAAGCGAAAACCCGATTTTTTGTCATTTGATTAGTCCTGATGAAACGGTACGAAACACTTTAATCCAAAACGACTAACCAGTTTTTCTTCAAGCTTTTTACCACCCAAAATGTGAAAATGCAAGTGCTTAACACTTTGGCAACCGTCTTCTCCGCAGTTGGAAATAAGCCTGTAACCGTTTTTGAGCCCGAGTTCCTCAGCAATTTTAGGAATAGCGAGGAAAACCTTTTTTACGTACTCAGCATTATCTGCACTAACCTTGTCCATTGAGTCGATGTGCATTTTAGGAATCACCAGCACGTGGACGGGAGCAAGCGGGTTTATGTCGTGAAAAGCGTATACAGCTTCGTCCTCATAAACCTTTTTGGAAGGTATTGAGCCGTCAATAATCTTACAAAAAATGCAATCCATAAGCTTTTCTCCTTGAAAAATGTATGGTCGTAAGTTTACTTGATTTGGGAAGCAAGGATAGCTTCAACGTTTGCAAGAGCCTCGTCAAGCTTGGAAACGTCTTTACCGCCGCTGCTTGCGCTGTCGGGTCTGCCGCCGCCACCGCCGCCGACGATGGGGGATGTTTGTTTAAGAATCATTCCTGCGTGAGCACCCTTTGCTACCGCTTCTTTGCCGCAACCTGCAACAAATAGAATCTTTCCTTCGTTCACGGTTGCGAATACACAAACAACGCCAGCGTTTTTATCTTTAATTGTGTCGATTGCGCTTCTGAGAGAATCAGTAGACGCATCTTCAAATCTCTTGATTACAAGTTTTACGCCCTTAACCTCGGTTGCTTTATCAAGAGCGGAATCAATCTCTGCAAGAGCAGATTTAAGCTTGATTGCATCAAGTTCTTTCTTGAGTGTTTTTGTTTCTGCAAGAACGCTTTCTGCACGGTGAACGAGTTCCTTTGTGTTGGCAACCTTTAAAGTAGAAGCAACGTTAGCAATAAGCTCCTGGTCTTCGTAAATCTGCTTAATTACGTTTGTGCCCGTGATAGCTTCGATTCTTCTGACACCGGCTGCAACAGAGCTTTCGGAAACTATCTTGAAAAGCCCTGCCTTTGCGGTGTTATCAAGATGAGTACCGCCACAAAGCTCAGTGGAAAACTCACCCATTTTAACAACACGGACAACTGCGCCGTATTTCTCTCCGAAAAGTGCCATTGCGCCTAAAGCTTTAGCTTCGTCAATGGGCATTTCCTTACAAGTGATTGCGCTACCCTTGAGGATTTCTTCGTTAACCAAGGTCTCAACCTTGAGTATTTCTTCTGTTGTAAGACCGGTGAAATGGGTGAAGTCGAACCTGCATCTGTGTTCATCAACGTAAGAACCTGCCTGTTCAATGTGAGAACCGACAACTTTTCTTAATGCAGCCTGAAGAAGATGTGCGGCGGAGTGGTTTCTCATTATAGCAGCTCTGCGTGCATCATCAACTGTTGCGGTTGCATCGGTGAGGGTGAGCGTACCGCTTTCAATTTCACCAAAGTGAAGGAACTGTCCCTCGGGTGTCTTCTTTGTGTCTGTAACACGGAAGATGCCGTTTGCGGTTTTAATCAAACCTGTGTCGCCAACCTGTCCACCGCTTTCAGCGTAAAACGGAGTGCTGTCAAGAAGGACAACTGCCTTACCTTCGGAGAGAGCGTTTACTGCCTCACCGTCTTTGATTATGCAAATGATTTTTGCATCAACTTCTGTGGAGCCGTAACCTACAAACTCTGTGGGGACGCTCTTGTCAAAGGCAGTGGATGTGTCGCCGCTCCAGCTGACGTCGCCTGAGCTTGCTCTCGCTTTACGTGCTCTCTCTTTCTGTTCCTTCATCAATCGAGTAAAGCCTTCTTCGTCAATTGCGATGCCTTTTTCAGAGGTGATTTCACGGGTAAGGTCAATGGGGAACCCGAAGGTGTCATTGAGCTTGAAGACGTCTTCGCCTGTAATCATCTTAGTGCCGTCAGCTTCTGCTTTGTCCATAAGCTTTTCAAGAATGCCAAGACCGGCATCAATGGTTTGAGCAAAGCGCTCTTCTTCAATTTGAATGGTCTTTTTGATGTAATCACGCTTTTCAAGAAGTTCGGGATAAGCGGATGCGCTCTCTTCAATAACAGATTCGCAAAGCTCGGAGAGGAAAAGACCTTTAATGTTTAACAGTCTGCCGTGACGTGCTGCACGACGCAACAAGCGGCGAAGAACGTAACCTCTGCCTTCGTTAGAGGGGATAACGCCGTCGCTGATAAGGAAAGTAGTGCTTCTGATGTGGTCGGTGATAACTCTGAGAGAAACGTCTGAATCGGAAGCGCTGCCGCCGTAATTGATGCCTGCAAGCTCGCAAACTTTAAGCATGGTGTTTCTGATTGTATCAACCTCGAAAAGGTTGTTTACATCCTGCATAACAACTGCGAGTCTTTCAAGTCCCATGCCTGTATCTATGTTGGGATGTTCGAGTCTTGTGTAGTTACCGTTACCGTCTCCGTCAAACTGGGTGAAAACAATGTTCCAAATCTCAATAAATCTGTCGCAGTCACATCCAACGGTGCAATCGGGCTTGCCGCAACCGTACTTTTCGCCACGGTCAAAGTAAATCTCAGAACAGGGACCGCAAGGACCGGCACCTATTTCCCAGAAGTTGTCCTCTTTGCCCATCTTGAAAATGCGCTCTGCGGGAACGCCTGTCTTTATCCAGATCTCCTTAGCTTCGTCATCGTCCTGATATACGGAAACGTAGAGAAGCTCCTCGGGAATCTCAAGTACCTTTGTAAGGAACTCCCAAGCCCACGGAATAGCTTCGCTCTTAAAATAGTCACCAAAGGAGAAGTTACCGAGCATTTCAAAGAACGTACCGTGGCGAGCGGTTTTTCCAACTCGCTCAATGTCGGGAGTACGAATGCACTTCTGGCAAGTGGTAACTCTCTTTCTCGGAGGAACACGCTCACCTGTAAAGTAAGGCTTCAGCGGTGCCATACCTGCATTTATCAAAAGCAAGGAATTATCGTTTTGCGGAACGAGGGGGAAGGAGTTTAATTTCAAATGTCCTTTCGTTTCATAGAACGCAAGATATTTTTCTCTCAAAACATTTAAAGACTCTGACTTCATATTGTTCTGCCTTTCTTTTATTAAAAGTTGTTTTCTCAAATAATTATATTACTAAATCGGCGCTTGAAAGTCAAGCTTTAATGCGAAAAAAAGCGATACAAACTTGTCGGTTTTCTCAAAAAACATCCTGATTCGTCATTAATTGCTCAAACGGAGCAAAATACCCCAAAAAGCAGTTGACAAAATACACAATAAAAGGTAAAATAAATTGTTTAAACGGAGAAGTTTTTGCATTAATAGCTCCGTATTTTGCGTTGAGGAGGGAGCGTCTTCTTTTTGAGGATGCGAGTGCTATAATGAACAGTCAGACAATACTTGTTATAGGTAATTCAAACATTGACGTTTTGCTAAACATTCCGAGCACTCCGAGTAACGGAAGAACTGTCTATTCCTACGAGAAGTATGCGGAAACTCCCGGCGGACGCGGTGTTTATACGGCTATTGCCACGAGCAGAGCGGGGGTTTCTACGGCGTTTTGTACAAGAATCGGTGCAGACATAAACGGCGAAAAGCTCAAGCGCGCCTTCTTTGACGGTAAGCTTAATACGGGGTACGTTAAGGTGGACAGGTTGGAGCAAACAGGACTTGACGTTTTGTTGCTTGAAAAGGAATCGCAGGCAGGTCGGATTTCCTTCCCCGGTGCAAACGCTAAGCTTAATTCAAGCGATGTTGAAAGCGCTTTCAATTCCTATCCCGATCTTGTTATCACTAATTTAGAAGCAAGCGAGGAGACAATGATTTACACTGCCCGCTTTGCTGATTCAAACGAGACGCCCCTTTTGATTGACACGGTAGGTGCTTACCGTGATTATCCTCTTTCAAAGCTTGAAAAAGCGGAGATTATTGTTTCGGGCGAAAACGAAACAGAGCTTCTTACGGGTGTCAGACCCAATACCATAGAAAACTGTCTCAGAGCGTCAATTTCACTTTCTAATGCCTTGGCTGTCAAGTATGTCATTCTTAAACTCGGTGAACGTGGGGTATACCTTTATGACGGCAAGTTCTGTGACATGATTATGGCAAAGGATTTGCCTATCATTGACGAAACCGCAGAACATGAAGCTTTTTTGGGCGCTCTCGGTGTTGAGTATCTGAGAAGTAGGAACATTTTCGGTGCGATTGAGTTTGCGCTTGTTGCCTCTGCCATTACAGCGTCAAAGGTTGGTGCAATTTCGTCTATTCCCGACGAGGCGGAGATTCGAGCTGTCGCACGTAAGCTCCGGGAGGAGCAATCGTTTTAAATTGTAGATACAGCTACAAAAAAGATGTTTCTGTCCAAAAGCCGCACCTTTCGGTCATAACTGTGCGGCTTTTCATATACTGTATTGTTGTTATGGGATTTAAGCTACTAAGTTATTAAGTTATTAAATTTTTGGAGGTTTGCGGTCACCATGAGTAAGGTATATGCCGTATGTTTTGGCGGTGCGTCGTCTGAATACGAAATTTCCTGCGTTTCCGCATCTTGGGTTATAGATTGCATAAAAACGGAAGACACAGAGGTTTTAAAGATTGGGATTTCCAAAGACGGGGTTTGGTTTTTGTATAACGGGCCTACCGAAAGAATAAGAAACCTCAGTTGGATTGATGATAAAGAGAATCTTGTTCCTTGCGTGATTTCGCCTTGTACGGTTCAACACGGGGTTTTTGTTTTCAATAAGGCGGAGGGTACGTTTGCGAGCAAGAGAATAGATGCGGTTTTTCCGGTTCTTCACGGAAAGAACGGTGAAGATGGTACGATTCAAGGCTTGTTTGAACTCGCACGAATTCCGTATGTGGGTTGCAGTACATACTCTTCTGCTGTTTGTATGGATAAAATTACGGCAAAGCTTATTTGTACGGGAGCAGGCATCAAGAATGCAAAGATGACTTACGTTAGAAGCGGTGCGGATTATGATGCAGAGGCTTTGAAGCGTGAAGCTGAAAAAATAGGTTATCCTCTTTTTGTAAAGCCGTCAAACACAGGGTCTTCTGTTGGGGTTAGTAAGGTCAAAAGCAGCGATGAATTGGTCAAAGCTGTTGAGAACGCTTTTAAGTTTGACAGGAAGGTACTTGTTGAGGAGTACATTGAGGGAAGAGAAATCGAAGTGGCTGTTTTCTCTGACAGTGAGAGATTGATCGTTTCGGAGTGCGGAGAGGTTGTTCCCGATGCTGAGTTTTACGATTTTGAAGCTAAGTATGTAAGCGGTGGCTCCAAAACTTTCATTCCCGCCAACCTTTGTGATGACGTGGCAGAAAACGTAAGGGCGGCAGCCAAGCAGGTGTTTGAGCTTCTCGACTGCAAAGGGCTTTCAAGGGTAGACTTCTTTGTGAAGAAGGATGGCGAGATCTATTTCAACGAGATAAACACCATTCCGGGCTTTACCGAAATCAGTCTTTATCCAAGTCTGATGCGTCACCTGGGCATAGACGGTGAGGAACTTGTGGAGATGCTTTTTGAGTCGGCATCTCTCGGAGGGGCTTGTTTATGATAAAAAGACCTATAGGTATCTTTGATTCGGGTCTGGGAGGACTTAGTGTTGTATCTGAGTTCAAAAAGGTTTTCAAGAACAAAAGATACATTTATTTCGGTGATACTGCAAGGGTTCCTTACGGCAGCAAATCTGTGGAAACTATTAAGCGTTTTGCTCTGCAAGACTGCAGGTTTTTGCTCTCGAAGGACGTTGCGGCAATCATTGTTGCTTGCGGTACGGTAAGCGCAAACGCTATTGAAGAACTGCAAAAGAACTTTGCTGTTCCGATTGTCGGGGTGGTTGAACCGACTGCAAACAAAGCCGTTGAGATTGCAATGAACGGTAACGGAAGAATTGCCGTTTTGGGCACTGCCGCCACCATTAAGAGCGGTGCGTATGAAAAAGCAATAAAAAAGCTTGATGACAAAATAGATGTTTTTTCCGTAGCGTGTCCGCTTTTTGTTCCGCTGGTGGAAAACGGATACATAGATAAACCGGCTACTTCCATG
Source organism: Clostridia bacterium (assembly GCA_017531625.1). Taxonomy (GTDB): domain Bacteria; phylum Bacillota; class Clostridia; order Oscillospirales; family CAG-382; genus SIG636. Next base: position 12,583 of record JAFXKQ010000038.1, read on the forward strand.
ATCGCGAGGGAGTACCTTGAAGACTTGGCAAAGAAGAACGTCGATGCTGTAATTTTAGGTTGTACTCATTATCCTATTTTAAGCAAAGTAATAGGAGAAGTGTTCGGGGAAAGCGTTCTTGTAAATTCGGGTAAAGAAGCGGCAGATTATGCTTACGCTTTGCTTGAAGAAAAAGAGGTTGAGGACGGAGAGGGCGAGTATTACGTCAGCGATGAACCTCACGGGTTTTCCGAAACAGCTAATGTATTGTTGGGAGAAGACATCAGTTCTTGCATACGCCGAGTAAACATAGAGGAGTTTTAGCAGGATTTTTTATTATGAAAATACCCGTTGACATTAATGTTAAAATTGAACGTACCGACTTTTCCAATTATCGGAATGTTGCAGATGTTCCCGTGCCGTCCACTACGGAAAATAAATACAAAGGATTGATGACGGTTTCTAAAAGATTGCTCAGATTGGAATACGATGAAGGGACGGGGATTGGCGGCGAGAGCCTTAAAACCGTAGTTTCGTCTTTTGGAGATTTTGTGAGCATCAGCCGTTCGGGCACCTTTAATTCAAGCTTGTTTTTTGAGGAAGACAAGGCGTGTGATTGCGTGTGCGATGCAGGGTTTATGCCTATGAATTTAAGAATTTACACCAAGAGACTGCTTAACAAGCTTTCTCCCGATGGCGGTAAATTGGAGCTTGATTATACGGTTGAAATCGTTGGAAATTTGGCAGAGGCAAACAGCTTTAAGCTTTCCTTTGCGCCTGCCAACTGTGGAAGTTAAGCATAACTGTAAAAAGTATGCGTTTTAAAAGGATTGTTGAATTATGGCTAAACAAAATTTGACAGTTAGCAGCGTTTGTGATGAAAGCATTCTGTTGCCACGAAAAATTTTAGATTTAATAAAAGGCCTCGGAGAAGATGAGTTAAAGCTCTTTATTTACGCTTGCGGGGTAAACAGATTTTACTTGGGTGATGCGGCTACGGAGCTTGGGATTACCGTGGAATCGGCTGAAAAAGCACTTAGTGCTTTGCAAGAGAACGGGCTTATTAGTCTTTCAAACGAGAAAGAAAAGCCTGTCAAGACTTCGAGTGTTACTCAGTATAACGGTGAAGAGCTGGCCGAGGCGATGAAACAGATTGATGAGTTTAAATCTCTTACTGTTTTTGCTTCCGAGAGAATTGGTAAAGTTCTCAATCGTAACGACATTAACACTTTGTACAACCTTTACGATTACCACGCCATCAGTGCTGATTTTATTTGCGGAGTTATAGGCCATTGCGTAAGTAAGGGTAAAACGGGAATGGCGTACATTCACAGCGTGTCCTTGTCCCTTGTCGCGGAAGGAATTGATTCCTACGAAAAACTGGAGGCGCATTTTAAACATAAGAGCGCGGCAGAAAGCAAGATTGGGAGATTCAGAAAGATGTTTGGGTTCGGTAACCGCGAACTCAGCACTAAGGAAAAGCAGTTCTTTCAGCGTTGGTTTGATGATATGGACCTCAGCTTTGATTTGGTCAAGTTCGCTTACGAAAGAATGGTGGACAGAATAGGTGAAGTAAAGCTCCCGTATATGGCAAAGATTCTTGAACAGTGGTACGCAAAGGGATGGACTTCTGTGGATAAGGTGCAATCCGGCGAGAGCAACGAAACTAAAATCGCCGTGAATGAGGGCAAGAGCTACGACACGGACGACTTCTTTGAAGCGGCGGCCAGAAAGGGCTATTTGAAGGTTTCCGGTAACTCAGGGGATAACGATTCCAAGAAGAGTGGTGAATGACAATGAACGAGAAAATGCAGAGAACAGTGCATGAAGATTTCAGAGTGAAAAGGGAAGCGGCGATAAGTGATGCTGAAGATAGGCAGAGATTTCTCCAAGAAAGAATTGCCGGACTTAAAGAGCTTGATGCAGAGCTTGCTTCCATTGGCCCTAAATTTATGTTTGCCGCAATGGGTAACAGAGAAGAGTTTGAAAAATTGGAGCTTGAGTTCCGTACTCATCAGACTTCACTTATGAAGGAGAGGGAAGCGCTTTTGAGAGCGCACGGATTTGATCCGGATTACGATTCCCCTAAGTTTGAGTGTGAAAAATGCAGTGATACGGGGTACGTTGATTTTAAAGCCTGCGAATGCTTGAAAAACGCCATTGTTAAAAAGAATTATCTTAACAGCGGTTTGGGTAAGGCATCATACAATCAAAGCTTTGAAAACTTTGTTTTGGATTACTACGGCGGAACAATGAAAGACGGCAAATCCAATAAGGAGTTTATGGGTGATGTTCTTTCGTTTTGTAAGCAGTACGCCGAGAACTTCGGAAAAGAAAGCGAAAGCCTGTTCTTGAGCGGCGGTACAGGGTTAGGAAAAACTCACCTTTCGTCGGCTATTGCGAAAAAAGTCATCGAAAAAGGGTACAGTGTTATTTATGACAGTGCTCAGAACATCTTTGACGCTTTTGAGAACGAGCGTTTCGGCCGTTCAGAGGTGGGGAGCAGCGAGAAGTATAAAAACTGCTCTTTGCTTATAATTGATGACCTTGGAGCGGAATATGTTACCCAATTCAGCGTTGCCGTGCTGTACAATTTGTTGAATTACAGACTTCTCAACGGAAAACCTATGATCATCAGCAGTAATCTCGGCCCGAAGGAAATTGAAAAGACCTATAAAGAGCGCATTTATTCAAGACTCGGCGGTGACTTTACGGTTTTGAGATTTGTGGGTAACGATATCAGAAAAATAAAAATGTAGGCGGTAAAAGTTTTTGAAAGAAGTTAACATCTACACCGACGGGGCTTGCAGAGGGAACCCCGGCTACGGCGGTTATGGCGTTATAATTGAATACAAAGGCAAAGAGAAGATTCTGTCAGAAGGCTTTGCGGAAACCACAAACAACCGAATGGAGTTGTTGGCGGCAATAAAAGGGCTTTCTGCCTTGAATCAGCCGTGCAAAGTGACTTTATACAGCGATTCAAAGTATCTGATTGATTGCATTACAAAGGGCTGGGTTTACGGTTGGAGAAAGAATAATTGGATTAAGAGCGATAAAAAGCCTGCGCTGAACGTTGATTTATGGACTGAGCTTTTGGCATTGCTTGAAAAACACGACGTGAGTTTTGTTTGGGTTAAAGGCCATGCAGGAAATGAGTACAATGAGCGTTGCGATGCTCTGGCTACGGCTGCAGCAGACCAACTGAAAGAAGTTTCGGAGGGTGAGAAATGAAGAGTAAGTTTTTAATGTTTTTCGCTTTTGTTTTGATTTTCACCCTTGTTTGCAGTTCTTGTAGCCAAAAAAGGAATGAAGAAAGCAGTTTCGATGAAAGCAGTTTAAGTTCTGAACTGAATTTTGAGATTTCGGTAAGTTCTGCGCCTGAAGAAGATAGCTCCATAGAACTCTCTGATGCGGAAAGTGAGGAAGAAGCGGTTTCCGAAGAATCCTCTCAAGAGTCTCAGGAAGAAAAGGATGATTTAGGAGTTCTCCTTGCACCTTATGCTGAAATAATAAAAAGCGGAGTCTTTACACTTAAAACCACCGAGGCTAAAACCGTGGGCGGCGTGTCGTTGCCTTATTTAACGACTACTTGCTTCAACGGCGATTCAGTGTATGTGATTGAACAGGAGAGTCACGATTCCTCAAGTGAGATGCTTGTCACGCCGGAAGGAGTTTACTATTTCAACGATGCAGAAAAGAGTGTTCACCTTATGCCGCCTTATGAGGTCGAACTTAAACTTTTGTACGTTGGTAACGTGCATTTTGAAGAAACCGGTAATACGGTAGTTGCCGAAATTGCTTACGTTTATGAGCGTTATCTTAACTCGAACGGGAACAGAATTGACTTCTTGTTTTCAC
>JAFXKQ010000039.1 GCA_017531625.1 Clostridia bacterium
AATACTATTGACAAAAAAAAGCAAATGGTATATACTTTTATTTTAATTTTAGTGCATTTTTAACAAACAATATTAGAAAGGCGTTGAAAGATTGAAATACATAGGCATAGATTACGGAGATGCAAGAGTGGGGGTCGCATCAACCGACCTGGGCGGCACCATCGCAAGTGCTGTTTGCATTATAAAAGTTAAGGGCATTGAGGACGCAGTAGAGAAGGTTTCCGAAAAGTACAAAGAGCTTGGTGGCGAAGCTTTGGTTATAGGACTGCCCCACACCACCAACGGCAAAAACGAGTACAGAGTGGAACGCACCAAACGGTTCGCTCAAATGATTGGCGAGAGGCTTTCGGTAGAGCCACGTTTCTTTGACGAGCGATTCACCTCTTTGGAGGCTGACCGCTATCTGAGCGAGGGCGGAGTCCACGGAAAGAAGCGCAAGCAGGTGCTTGATGCCCTTGCGGCACAAATCATTCTTCAGGACTACGTAGACAGCCAAAAGGCTTAGCAACAGTTTAATTTCCGAAAAACCAAAAGAGCCGCACAAAGCTTTTTCAGCTCGTAGCGGTTCTTTTATGTGCAGTCAATAAATGAATCTAAAAAATCTCCTCAAACTTCGGAGTTTTAACGGGTTTAGGATTCAGCTTCAAAAGATCAAAGCTGAACTTTTTACAAACTCCCTCAGCCTCCACAAGCCCTTTGTTGGCACAAATGCAGTAACTGCTGTCGCTTATCAAAGTTGCTTTCTCGCAGTAAGCGCACATTTTTTGTTCTTCTGCGTACGTTTTTTTCATAGAACTTCTCCTTTAATTGCCACTGTAAGCGAACAGTAGCTCAAAAGCTTTCTCCGTCTGCTCGTCTGCCGCAGAGGAAAGGCACAGCATAAGAGTGCCGTTTGCGGAATCTGTGTAACGGAGTCCGTCAAGCTCAAAAGAGTGCAGACGGTTAAATCTTGCGCCGTAGGAATCCGCGTCCTTGGGCAAGTACGCACTTGAAACTGCATCACTCAGCTTTTTCAATGCGCCGTTTTCAGAAAGGTAAGCATAAGACGGTCCGTTGACAAGCATTATGGCACTTTCTTCGGTAGCGATCCTGTAAAGCTCCGCCAAAGCATCTTCTTCTATAAAATCTTCAATCTCTCCTGCGGAATTTGTTCTGCTTGACAAGGGAAATTCACGGTAATTGACCGTAGCTACCACTTGGTCATCATTCCTTCTCAAAAGCCAGTAGATGCTGTTGTCAATACGGTTTTGCGCAGTGCTATAGAGTTTTCTGCCTGTTGAAAGAACGAGGTTGACTACGGGACGCTCGTAATTCTTAGGTGAACGGTAATCAACAAGCTCTTTAATGAATTTGATGTTGTTATCGTATTTTTCGTCACTCTTGTTGTACTTCACTTCGCCCTCGGCGGGTCTGCGTCTTATGCAAAGAATGGATTCTCTCGGCAATGACTCAAACCCGGGCAAATACGCAAAGTCGAGATACTTAATGTAAATGCCGTAACCGTCTTCAAAAGCGTTTTCAATCGGTTGACCAAACACCGTTTCCAACGGAACTAAAATGTCATTCTCAAGCTCCTTCAATTTGCTGTAGTAGGATTCGTCAACCAAGTAAACGACGCTTTCGCCCGCCGTTATCTCCGCCTGAAAGCTCTGTACAACGTCATAATTGTACTGATAGCTCACAGCCTGTTTATCATTTACAGCAAGTTCGGGCGCAGAAATTACAAGTTCTTTCAGTCTCAGACTCTTCTTGCCGTCTCCGTCAAGGTCTGTAATAAAGCTCTTGGCACTGGCGTCAAGCGCATCCCTCTCAACAGCTGTAACCATTCTCGTGCCAATGTACATCACGTTTACATCAGGCTCAGGGTTAGTGGCAGACTGAAAGAAAGCGATGCCCAGCATCACGGCAAGGAATGCTCCTATTATTACCTTCCATTTATGGTACTCCCAGAAATGTGCAAGGTTCTCTTTAAAAGTGTGTTTCTGTGTACTTTGCATAGTTCATTTCTCCGAAAAAGGGCTCTCAAAAATTGAAATTAACCACTTATAATAGTATAATTTAATAAGCCTTTTGTCAAGTGTTAAAGGCAAAAAACAAAAAACGGCAATGTCTTGACGCAAAAAAATTTTTCATCAGTTTAAAAAAACAAGTAAAAGATTAGCGATACAAAAATTTTGTTACTGCGTGCTTTTTTTGAAAAAGCTCTTGAACATAGGTAAATTTTTGCTGTATAATGAGGTAGTATTTATAAGGGGTGTTAGTGTGATTTATCATCTTGCCATAGACATAGGGGCATCATCGGGAAGGCACATTCTCGGTTGCGTTGACAACGGGAAACTCTTTTTGGAAGAGGTGTACCGCTTTGATAACGGAACAAAGGAAAAAGACGGCTCTTTGATTTGGGATCTTGAAGCGCTTGTTTTTCACGTAAAAGCAGGCATAAAAAAATGTCACGACCTCGGAAAGCTTCCAAAAACCGTGGCAATAGATACTTGGGGCGTTGACTACGTTCTTCTTGACCGACACGGTAACGAGATTCTACCCGCAGTGGCGTACCGTGATAGACGAACCGGGAAAGCCGTTGAAGAAGTTTCAAAAATTCTTTCACAGCAAGAGCTGTACTCCGCAACAGGGATACAGAAACAAGCGTTCAACACGGTTTACCAGCTCTGGTGCGATAAAACCGACGGAAAGCTTGAGAACGCAGAGCATCTTTTAATGATCCCCGAGTACCTCTCCTTTAAGCTCACGGGAGTAATGAAAAACGAGTACACAAATGCCACTACTACGGGACTGGTCAACGCCGAAACCAAAGATTGGGACACGAACCTCATCAAAAAGTTAGGTTTTCCCGAAAAGCTTTTCAAACCCCTTTATACACCTTGCACTGCGGTAGGAATGTTTGAAGAAGAACTTCAAAAAGAGTTCGGCTTCAATTGCGAAGTCATTCTTTGCCCATCGCATGACACAGCCTCCGCCGTTGCGGCATGCCCCATCGACGACCGAAGCGTTTACATTTCCTCAGGCACATGGAGCCTTATCGGGACAGAAAACAGCTTTCCCGTACTGAGTGAAAAAGCATTGAGAGCCAACTTCACAAACGAAGGCGGAGCGGAGTACCGTTACCGATTTCTCAAGAACATTCCGGGGATGTGGCTCTTTCAAAGCATTCGCAAGGAAATAAACAAATCAATGACTTATGACGAAATGATGCACCTTGCCATGGGAAGCTCTTTTTCCGAAACCGTTGACTTAAACGCTCCTGAGCTCACCGCACCGAAAAGCATGATAAACGCCATAAGATCCCTTTCAGGGAAGAACGCTCTTCCACTGGCGGACGTTCTCGCATGCGCCTACAGTTCTCTGGCACTGTCATACAAAAAAGCCATAGAAGAGATTGAGGCAATCAGCAACAAGAAAACAACTTCTGTCTTCCTTGTAGGCGGCGGAAGCCGTGACGCTTACTTAAACCGCCTTACCGCTTCCTTAACAGGAAAAAAGGTATTAACAGGGCTTACGGAAGCCACTGCCACGGGCAACTTGATTTCTCAGGTAATGTATACGTACAAGCTATCGCTCAGTCAAGGGCGTGAAATCATTAAAAACTCTTTTGAGATAAAGGAAATAGACTGATGGAAAGATACGAAAGTTCAAAAAACATTTACAAAAATTACGGAGTAGATACGGAAAAAGCCCTTGAAAGATTAAAAGACGTTTGCATCTCCGTCCATTGCTGGCAAGGAGATGATGTCATTGGATTTGACAGCAAGGAAAGCCTTTCCGGCGGCATTCAAACCACGGGAAACTACCCTGGCAGAGCACGGACTCCCAATGAATTGATGGCTGACCTTGACCTTGCTTTTTCACTTATCCCGGGCAGAAAAAAACTGAACCTTCACGCAAGCTATGCAATTTTTGAAGACGGAGAAACAGCGGGGCGTGACAAACTCGAACCCAAGCACTTTTCCAAATGGGTGGAGTTTGCAAAGTCAAGAAAAATGGGAATCGATTTTAACCCCACTTTTTTTGCTCATCCAATGGTAAAGGACGGACTCACCCTCTCATCTCCCGACGAAAATGTACGCAGTTACTGGATCGCCCACGGTAAGGCTTGCATAAAAATAGCTGAGCATTTCGCAAATGAAACCGGTGTACCCTGCGTAATCAACTTCTGGATTCCCGACGGATACAAGGACATCCCTGCGGACAGACTCGCGCCGAGGGCAAGGTTCAAGGACTCCATGGACGAAATTCTTTCTGTCCCTTACGACAAAAGTAAAGTTTTTGTTACCCTTGAATCCAAGGTGTTCGGAATCGGACTGGAAAGCTACACCGTAGGATCTGCCGAGTTTTGCCTTTCTTATTCAACGCTCAAAGGGATAACACCGCTTATGGACAACGGACATTACCACCCAACGGAGCTTGTGAGCGACAAAATTTCTTCGCTCCTTCTGTTTAACGAGAAATTGGCTTTACACATCACCCGTGGAGTGCGTTGGGACAGCGACCACGTTGTCCTCTTTGATGACGAAACCAAGGAAATCGCTAAGGAAATCGTCCGTAACGACGCACTTGACCGAGTGTTCATCGCAACAGACTATTTTGATGCTTCTATAAACCGCATCTCCGCTTGGATTACCGGTGTACGCAACGTGCAAAAGGCTTTGCTCTTTGCCCTTCTTCAGCCCGACAAAAAAATGAAATCCTTGCAAGAAAGCGGAGACTTCACAGAGCTTATGGCTCTCAGCGAAGAAATAAAAACCGCACCGCTGGGAGACGTTTGGAACGAGTTTCTCAGACGTGAAGGCACAGAACCGGATTACCTCACAAAGGTAAAAAAATACGAGAAAGAAGTTTTGGTAAAACGAGTATGAAAAACATTTTAAACGCCCCCTTTGTTGAGGAAATGAAAAAAACAGCCGCCAACATGTACCGCCTCGGTTGGGACGAGAGAAACGGCGGAAACATCAGCTTAATGCTTGAAGAAGAACAGCTTAGCGATTACTTGGATACAAGCAAGCCTCTGCGCAGAATCCCCCTGGGATTTGATGCTTCTGAACTGAAGTAATAATGCTTTATTGTCACAGGAACAGGCAAATACTTCAAGAA
>JAFXKQ010000040.1 GCA_017531625.1 Clostridia bacterium
CTCTGCCTTTTATGATTGAAAAGCAGAGCGGTGTAATTATAAACATTTCCTCTGTCTGGGGGGAAGTCGGGGCATCCTGCGAGGTGGATTATTCCGCCGCAAAAGCTGCTGTTATCGGCTTTACAAAGGCTTTGTCCAAGGAGGTCGGGTTTAGCGGAGTGAGGGTCAACTGCGTTACCCCCGGCGTGATCGACACAGACATGAACGCTTCTTTGAGCGTTGATGACGTGACGGAAATCGTGGACAGCGTTCCTCTTGAACGCTTGGGTACTCCCAAGGACGTGGCTGAGGCGGTGCTGTTCCTTGCTTCCGATGCCGCTTCCTACATTACGGGGCAGGTGTTGGGAGTCAACGGCGGTTGGGTAGGTTGAAGCTTTAGGCGCAGTTAAGGACATAAAAAGCTTTTTGGAAAGCGATTTTGGCGTTTCCGTGGATAATTATTACCATTGACAAACAATAAGGTTTTTTGGTATAATCAAGGAAACGGAAGCGGTTTCCGTTTAAGATTTTTAGAAAGGCTTTGGTGAGCTGAAATGAAAAACAGAATTTTTAGCTTGTTGTTAGTTCTTTCCCTCATTGCCTCGGCGTTTTGTTTTGTTGTAAACGCAGAGGGGAATTACGATGCAACTGTTACTTCTGCTAAGGCGGTTTATGATCCCGACGGACAGAAAATAAGTTACAGCTTGGAATATACGGGCGGCGCTCTTATGGAGGCCGTAATGAATCTTGACAAAACCAATAACAGTAATAACGTTCTCTTTAAAATCACCGTTGTCGGCGTAAAGAACGGAACAGACCTTGCCAACGGCGTACAGGTTGCGCTCCACACGGTTGCGGCGCACAGTGCTAAGGGTGAGGGGAAGACTTTTTCCGGCGAGTATGCCCTTGCAAAGTCAAAGTTTAACTCTTACGAGACGGTTTATTTCTGCATTTCCACAAACGTTATTACGGGTTCCAATTCTTACTCCTTTGAGAATCTGGCAATAAAGGTAGCTCTCAAGGGCGAGGAAGTTGTGCCTCCCCCCGTTGACGGCGAGCCCTGTCAGATTACCCTCGTTCCCGGTGCTTCATCTGTTAAGGTGGGCGACACCGTGACTCTTAAAGTTAGCGTAAAAGACGTTGATACAGCCGTAGCAATTAGGGGAATCGTGGCTGTCTCCGCTCCTATTGTGTGGGATTCAAGCATTTTGAAGTTTGAATCTTTCAGTAATAGTGTTATCCCTGAAGGCTGGGACACTTTCCACAATGAAACAGCAGTTTCTAACGGTCGATTTGAAATACACATGTGCGATGATACGGGCGACGGTTTGTTCTGCACTGAGGACGGATTCTTTGAAATCACCTTGAAATTCAAGGCGTTGAAAGCAGGCACTTGCGAGTTTAAGGCAGAACGGATTTCTGTCTCAGACGACGAAGTGATTGAATTCTTTATTGATGCCGAGCCCGTCAGCGTGAGTGTTTCCGCCACTTCGGTTTCTACCGAACTTGCCCTTGGTGACGTTAACGGCGACGGCGGAGTGGATTCACTTGACGCTGCTAAGATTCTTCAGTACGACGCGGGACTCGTTCTCTTGACGGCCAAAGCGCTTGAAAGAGCTGATGTCAACAAGGACGGAGGCGTTGACGCTCTTGACGCATCCAAGGTTCTTCAATACGATGCGGGCATCATCAGCAAGTTTTAATTTTTGAAGTTCGTTTGTTGCTGCCGCAAGGCGTGACGGAAAAACGCAAATAGGAGGACATAATGAAAAAGTTTTTATCTTTACTTCTTGTTTTGACCATGCTTCTCTCCTTTGCCGCTTGCGGTGACGGCGACAGCAGTGACAGCTCTTCGGTTGACGAATCTGTTGAAGCTTCTTCTACAGATGCGTCTGAAGACGTTTCCGCAGGTGACGATAGCTCTTCTGAGCCCGTTGTTGACAACAAAGAAAAGTTCGACGAGGACGGCAAGTACATTCCTCTTAACTACGAAACAGTAGTTCTTGAAAAGGTTACCCAGTTCTGTTTCAGAGACCCCGGCTTGCTCATTGGCGAAGATGGCAAGCTCAGACCCAAGGAAGAGGTTGAAGAAGTTGCTGACACCATGATGAAAAACATCAAGGCTGACGGCTGTAACACGGTTCTTATGCAGATGCGCCCCAACGGCGACAGCTTCTACGAGTCCGAATTCTTCCCGCTTTCAAACTTTGTAACAGGCGATTTCGCTGTTCAGGAGCTTGAATACGACATCGTTGAGATTTTCATCAGCGCTGCTCACAGATACGAGCTTTCTTTCCAGGCGTGGTTCAACCCCATGCGTAACATGGCACGTTCCGCCATCGAAGCCATCCCCGAAAACGAGCACTTCGTTATCCAGGACTGGGCAGCAGGCTTTGATGACCCCGAAAGCCCCTACTATCAGTACGTGTTTGAAGAAGTAGACGGCAGAGGTGATTTGAGATTCTACCTCAACATCGGCGAGCAGGATACACGTGACCTCATCGTTAACGGCGTAAGAGAAATCATTCAGAAGTACAACGTTGACGGCGTGTTTATGGACGACTACTTCTATCCCTCCGGAGTTGCAAGCAATTTCGACATTGACAGCGTTGCTGTTGCCGAAGCAGGCGTGAGACTCATTCCCAAGTGGAGACGTGAAAACGTAAACAAGCTCGTTAAGGCTATCTATTCCATGGTTAAGGAAGAGGACGAAAGACTTATTTACGGTATTTCTCCCAACGGTAACATTTCCTACGCTTACGAAACAGAGTGTGCTGACATCTACACTTGGTGCTCCAAGGAAGGTTACGTAGACGTTATGTATCCTCAGTTCTACTATGGTATGCAGCACATGCAGACAGCCATCGATGACCTTACAAAGCTTTGGGAAGAAACCATTACCCTTGATTCCGTAAAGCTTGTTCCCGTTCTTTCTCTCCATAAGTCCGGCGGCATCGACCAGTGGGCTATGTCTCCTCTCGCAAACCGTGAGTGGATCGACTACACAGACGTTATTCTCCAATCCCTTACTTACCTTCTCACCACTGACGACGCTAAGCTTGACGGCATCGGCATCTACTGCTACGACTATCTCCACGGCACAATGTACGATGACGCCACAAGAGGCGCAAACATTAAGAAGGAAATCGAAAACTACAACATCCTTTGGATGAACTTTGAAGCTCTTCTTAAAGCTGAGGACGACACCGCAATCAGAGCCGCTTTCACAGAAGCAGGTCTTGATTACGATGCAAAGCTCAGAGAGTGGGATGACAACATCTTCTCTGTACGTACAGAACGTGTTTTCTTCCCTGAGGAAGTAATTAAGTAAGCGTTACCTGAGATTTTAAGATACAGCTAAATCAAAAGCTAAACAACAAGAGCCCTCCGCAATTTGTGATTGCGGAGGGCTTTTCACCTTAAAAAGGAGTTTTAGGGAATTGAAAAAATGCAAAAAATGTGTTACACTTATCTTGTAAAAGCACTTTAAAACCTAATTTGACAAAGGTTTGACGAAAGGAGAATGTTTTTGTGAAAAAGAAGTGGGTTATAGGTCTTTGCATTTTACTTGCCGTGATTTTGCTGGTTCCTTTTCCCATACAGCAAAAAGACGGTGGAACGGTTCAGTACAAGGCGATTCTATACAGCGTTTATGATTTGCACCGCATTGACCTCGACAAGGATGACGGTTTTCAAGACGGGATAATCGTTGAGATACTGGGAATTGAAATCTTTAATAACGCTGAGTAACAGCTTGAGTTTGCAAAAAGTTTAAGCGGAGGTTTTGTCCTCCGCTTTTGTCTTTTTGCTCTTTTAAGTTTCTTTAAAAATCAGATGTTGTGTCTTTTTTGCGTTCTTCGAGGTAGTCGTTTTCGTTACAGCAGGGGTCTTGTTCCGAGGGGCGTTTCGGTTCCTTTGCGGGAACGGTTGTGTTGCCGAGTCCCGTAGTTTCGGAAAACAGAACGTTTTGCGTGGTGGCGTTTACGGCATCCGTGGGAATGATGATCTTTGCCGCCTTGCCGTCACACATTTTGACGAGGGCTTCGTACTTTTTAAGCTCAATGATGGGGGCGGTGGGGTTGGAGCTAATAAGCTCTCTGATACCGTCCGCCTCTGCCTTCTTTGCAAGGAAAATTGCCTTTGCTTCGCCCTCTGCACGGGCAATGCGGGCATCTCTTTCGCCCTCTGCGGCGAGGATCATTGCCTGTTTATCGCCCTCTGCACGGGTAATCGCCGCCGCTTTGTGGCCTTCTGCCTGAAGCAGAGTTTCACGGCGGTCACGTTCCGCCTTCATCTGCTTTTCCATCGCGTTTTGGATTTCCTTTGGCGGGATAATGTTTTTAAGCTCCACACGGTTGACCTTGATTCCCCACTTGTCCGTTGCAACGTCAAGCGCCTGTGTCATGTGGGCATTGATTTCGTCTCTGGAAGTAAGCGTGTCATCAAGGGCAAGTCCGCCCACGATGTTACGGAGAGTGGTGGCAGTAAGGTTTTCCAATGCGCTGAGAGGGTTTACCGCACCGTAGGTGTAAAGCTTGGAATCAAAAATGTTGAAATAAACAACCGTATCAATCTGCATGGTAACGTTATCTTTTGTGATAACCGGCTGTGGAGGCGAGTCCATAACCTGTTCTTTAAGCGTGATGCGTTTTGCCACGGAGTCAATTATGGGAAGCTTTATGTGCACGCCTGCACTCCAAGAGGTTTTGTACTTGCCTAAGCGTTCAATAACAAATTCCGACGCTTGCGGAACGATTTTTACGTTGGTTATGATGAAAAGCAAAACCAGAACGCCGATGACTACCCAAAGTGTTTCTGTACCGGACATAAAATGCAGCTCCTTTCAAGATTCATAGTATCATAACACCGTAGTTATTATAACACAGTTCTGAATTTTCTGTCAACAAATCTTTCGACACAAAAGGCTGTGCTATTAAAAAGGTAGCACAGCCTTAGTTGGTTTTTATTAAGAATCATTTAAAACTTATCGGTTACGTGTTTAGCAGAGGAGGGGGCGCTGTCTTAATCCCTTTCCTTTTCCACTTTTGCTATCGCTTCGGTTTCGGCGTTGATGTCATAGGAGTATTCGTAGCCGCCCGATTCGAAATCCACTTCCCAGAAAACGCCGGTTCGCTCCCGGTCAAGCTCCGTTTCAAGGTCACGGACCTGTGTTCTTGTGAGTTTTGCGTGGTTTAGCGCAAGCTCAATTGCTTTGTCACGGGTTATAAACGTCTTCTCGTCAGCGGGGGGAGTGGTTTGCGGTTCGGTTACAAGGTTAGCCTTATCCCCTTGCGGTTCGGTTACGGGTTTTGCCTTATCCCCTTGCGGTTCGGTTGCAGTGGCGGGTGCGTCCTCCAAAGTTGCGGTTGCATCTGCGGGGGCGAGTTTTTGCAGGCCGTTTATTGTATCTGCGACCTTCTGCTCGTCAAGACCTGCAACGAAGCTTTTAAATCTGCTAACGTCGTCGGCAGAACAGGCAGAAAGAGCTAATACCAAACTCACCACAAATACGGTTACTAAAAGTTTTTTCATAGTTTTTTCTCCTTTCGTCGACTAAAAATGTAAATCTATTAAACTTGAGAAGTCTTTCGACTCTCCTTTTCTTTAACCGAAGTATCTGTTGAGGAGTCCCTCGAATGCCTTGCCGTGTCTTGCTTCGTCACGTGCCATTTCGTGTACTGTGTCGTGGATAGCGTCAAGGTTCAATTCCTTTGCCATCTTTGCAAGCTCGAATTTGCCGAGGGTTGCACCGTTTTCTGCTGCTACACGCATTTCGAGATTCTTCTTAGTGGAAGCGGTCAGTTCTTCGCCCAAAAGCTCTGCAAACTTTGCTGCATGCTCTGCTTCTTCAAATGCAGCTTTTTCCCAATAAAGAGCAATTTCGGGATAGCCTTCTCTTGCCGCTACTCTTGCCATTGCCAGGTACATACCTACCTCAGAGCACTCGCCCATGAAGTTAGCGCGAAGTCCTTCTTTGATTTCTTCGGGTGCGTCCTTTGCTACGCCGAGAATGTGTTCTGCTGCCCAGGACATCTTTTCTGCCGCTACTTCTTCAAATTTGTCGTCGCCCTTTACTCGGCAACGGGGGCACATTTCGGGAATGCTCTCGGAATTGATGATTTCTCCGCAAACTTTGCATCTGTACTGTTTCATTGATTTTTTCCTCCGTTTATGTGGTTTATTTAATAATCTCTAATACTGTTTCTATCGGTAAGCTTTTGCTCGTCATCATCCCCAATGTAACTCTGTCCAGCCGTTCACAGATCTGTTCGTTCAGCTTCTCAAAAAGCTTGTGAAACCGACAGAGGCTTTTGTCGGGGTTGTGGGAGCAGGCGTTGGACTCGCACAAGCATTTCCTTATCTCTATCTTACCGTCGATCGCTTCTATAACCTGACGTACTCTTAAAGACTTCGGTTCGATCCGCAGGCTGTAACCGCCCGAAACCCCACGTGTTGCCTTCACAATCCCTTCTAAGGAAAGCTTTCGCAGTATTTTCATGGCGAAGCGGGGAGGAATGTGTACCTCTTCCGCCACCTGGGGAGCTCCCACGGGCTTTGTGCTGAGTGAAAGCAGGGAGCAAATCCTTAATGCGTAGTCCGCTTCCTGTGTTATCTTCATAACCGCTCCTAAACAATACCTTTTTGGTGCGGTTTTATTATACACGCTTGGAATTCGTTTGTCAAGCACTTTTTTCAAATTTTTTGAAATTTTTTCAAAAGGATAAAAGTACGCTTTAAAATCGGTCGGGACAGAATCTGAAATTTTTCAGAAAAAGCCCTTGACAAATCGGTCTACAAGGTGTAGAATCTACACGAGGTCTACAGATAGTAGACCAGAAGGAGGCCTTTTATGTTTGATTATCAGCTAGGTGCGGTTGAGTCACGTTTTGCGGACATAATCTGGGAGAACCAGCCCATTTCTTCGACAGAGCTTGTGAAAAAGAGCGAGGAAGCTTTGAAATGGAAGAAGTCCACCACCTACACGGTTTTGAAGCGACTTTGCGATAAGGGGATTTTCAAAAACGAGAAGGGGACGGTTAGTGCGGTGGTTTCCCGTGATGAGTTTTATGCCGCACAGAGCGAACGTTTTGTGGAGGACAGCTTTAACGGTTCGTTGCCGGCGTTTCTTGCAGCTTTTACCAAGCGTAAGGCTTTGAGTGCCGAAGAGGTGGAGGCGTTGCGCCGTTTTGTGGCTGAGTACGGGGAGGGTTGAAAGTGGAAGCTTTGACACAGCTTTTTTTGAAGGTTTTTAACATGAGCGTTGCAGCCTCTTGGATTGTGATGGCGGTGATGGTTTTACGCCTTATTTTCAGGAAAGCTCCTAAGTTTTTGTTTTGTGTTCTGTGGGGATTGGTTGCTCTGCGCCTTGTGGTGCCCTTTTCCTTTGAAAGCATTCTGAGTCTTGTGCCAAGTGCCGAGACTGTTCCCGCAAACATTGCACAAACTGATTTTCCTGTCGTGCGCACGGGAATCTCTGCGCTAAACAGCACTTTGAATCCCATGATTCTCGAAAATCTCATGCCCAAGGTTCAGGATAGCGTAAACCCCATGCAAGTGGTTGTCAACGTGGCTACGGCTGTTTGGCTTACGGGAACGGCGGCAATGCTGGGTTACGCCGTTTTCAGCTACGTTAGGCTTCGCCGTGAAGTCGCAGAGGGAATGGAGACAGAACAGGGCGTTTGGGTCTGTGACAGAATCCCCGGTTCATTCATTTTGGGCGTTTTCCGTCCGAGGATTTACCTTTCCTCCGATTTGCAAGGAGCGGACCGTGAGTACGTTTTAGCCCACGAGAGGGCGCACATTAAACGTTTTGACCATTTGTGGAAACCTCTTGGATTTGTAATTTTGTGCCTCCATTGGTTTAACATTTTGGTTTGGTTTGCTTACGCTTTGCTTTGCCGTGACATTGAACTTGCCTGTGACGAAAGGGTTATAAGAACTTTTGGAGAAGAAAACAAAAAAGCTTATTCAATGGCGTTGATAAATTGCAGTACGCCCAAAGGAGTTCTTTCTGCCTGTCCCCTCGCTTTCGGTGAAACGGGGGTAAAAGCCCGAATAAAATCCGTGCTCAATTACAAAAAGCCCACCTTTTGGGTAATCTTCTTTGCCGTCCTTGCTGTTTTGGCACTTTGCGTTTTCTTCCTCACTAACCCTAAGGACGGAAACAGCGAGGACTTTAGCAGTCTTGGCTCGGAATCAATGGGTGAGCTTCCCGACTTGGATGACAGCTTTTATGCCCTTGAGCTCGAAGAGGTGGTGGGAGAAGACGGAATGTTTTCCTCGGTTCTTTTTGAGGACGAAACAGAGTACACTCTCGTTTTAAAGGACGGATTTCTTTACAGCTCCCCGTTTTTTGATTCGTTTCCTTCGGAGTTTGCTCGGTTAAACTTAGTGCAGGCGTGCGAAATCTCTCTTAAAGAAAATTTCGATTCTTATTTTTCGGAGAGCTTTGAGTGGGAGAAGGGCTATTCCGCCGAGCTTTTAAGAATTCAGAACAAAAAGACTTACAGCGTTACGACTTTAAACGGTGAAGTTATTTACTTGATGATTCAAAAGGACGGCAGTAAATTTGTCGCCTACAGTTACCTGAACCTGAACGGCGGAGAAAGCCAAGACGGCTCTGTGCAGGTGCGTTACATGCTGAAGTGCGAGGATTACGCAGGGGAAATGGATGAGCTTTTGGAGAAAGTTACAAACTCGTTGGCGCTGGGGTACAGACTTCCCGTGTTGGATGCTTTGACGGTGGATCTCGACGGGGACGGCGACGAGGAACAGCTTTCCATGACCTTTGGGCCCACCTCGGGCTTGATGTCCGTGTGGATCCACGTTAGCGGAATCGGCGGAAGCGAGGGGCGTCTCAGCGAATGGTTTTATGTTGACGGCACAGAAATAGGCTTTGTGCAGACGGAGAACGGCATTGGAGTAAAAACCTTGAGCTATGAAGACAAGGAAAAGATTTACCGTTTGTCTTTGGTTGACGGTAAGATAAACCTTGTTGCCGAAGATGAAACAGGAGAAGAATTGGTAAAGGGCAAAATGTAGTTGTGTTTTTTGGTAAACCGTGGTATAATAATAAAACTTTTTAAATTATGAAAAGGCGGTAAACAAAAGTGAAAAAACTAACGGCTTTGATTTTGCTTCTTTCAGTGCTTCTTTTAGGTGCTTGCGTAGGCGACGGAAACGGAAATTCGTCTTTTGCGGACGGTTCGGAAACTTCAAGTATGCAGAGCCTTGAAAGTTTGGACAATGCCTCAGACGGCTCCGAGGACGAGAGCTACGCTGACGAAGATTCCGAGGGCGAAGCTTCCGAAAGCGAAAACTCCGAAACCCAAGAACCCGAGGTTGGTTCTAAGCCCATTTTTTACAAGGTGACGGGAGAAAACGGCGGAACGCTTTATTTCTTGGGCTCCATTCACGTGGCGGACGGAAGTGCATACCCTTTTCCTTCCGAGATAGAGAAGGCTTATGAATCCAGCGATTTTCTTGCGGTCGAGGCGGACGTTTACTCTTTTGAGTCTGACATGGAGGCTCAGGTAGAGTTGATGCAGAAAATGGTTCTTCTTGACGGAACGACGATTTCAGACCATCTGGGCGCAGAGCTTTACCAAAGAGCAAAGACTGCCCTTGAAGAAGCGGGGCTTTATTCCTCTTACCTCGATTACTACTCTCCTGCGTTTTGGTTCTCCATGATACAGAGCGCAGGCCTTGGAGATTCGGAGCTGGAATCCGAATTTGGAATCGACTACCACTTTCTTAAACTCGCTACGGAAAGGGGTAAGGAGATACGTGAAATTGAGTCGGTGGAGGAGCAGTACGACATGATGATCGGTTTCTCTTCCGAACTGTTAAAGATTCTTATCGACACCACCGTTTCGGAGCTCGAAACTGCTGAAGAGGACATTAACGAGCTTTATTCCCTTTGGAAGACGGGAGACGAGGAAACAATAGCTAATGCTCTTAGCTACGAAACGGAGATTCCCGAAGGCTTTGTAGAAAACAAGGTGCTTTATGACGAGTACGTTAAGGCTATGAGCACGGACAGAAACGTTAAAATGACCGAAACCGCTAAGAACTACTTGTCAGAGGGTAAGACGGGCTTTGTGGTAGTCGGGCTTGCCCATGTCATAGGTGAGGGCGGCATAGCGGAAGCTCTTAGAAACGAAGGCTACTCTGTTGAGCGCATAAGCTTTGAATAAAAAATCAAAAGACAAAAAGACAGACCGACACAGCTGAAAATGCAAGTGTCGGTCTTTTTGTGTTTTCGGCAGTAAAAGCTTTTTCCGACAAAGGCTTTCACCGAATTTTGTTCTGCAAGGGAAAATAATGCTTTCACCGCTTGGAAAACTGTGGTTTTTGCAGAATCATGTCCTCAATTCGTGCTGTTAAAATCACTCATTACTCCGCAGTTTCGACAGATACGGTCGGGGGCAAAGGGTTATAATTCAAGTACTATCTTTATTGGGGGCTGAATTCAATGAACGGCATTTTGAAAACTAAAAGAAGGAGTGCGCTTTTCCGCTTGTTAAAGGGCTTAAACCTTCGGGAAAATCGAAAGCGCCTTTGGATTTGTGCTCTCTGTGCTTTGGCAGGGATTCCCTCGGTGGGAGAGTCAAGTCCTTTTGGGTTTTCGCTCTTTTGCGCTTCCACCGGTTACGAATGGACAAGCTTTTTTTCGTGTCTTTTTAGCGCTGCCGTTACCGGACGCTTAAACGAGGGAGCTTTTTTTACGGCTCTGTTGATTCTGGTGTTTAAGCTGCTGTTTTTACGGAACAAAAAGGGGTCTGTCGCTCTTAAATGCGCTTCGGCGGTGATCGGGGCGTTGCCGATTGCGGTTTTCGGAATGGTGGATGCTTCCAATCTCTACAACAAGGCGTTGGCGGTGGTGGCTTATGCCGTTGTGCCTTTGTTTACCTTCCTCCTTTGCGGATTCTTTGAAAAGAGCAGACGCATCGGAAGCACTCATTTCGAAGCGGCGTTGCTTGCGGCGGCATTTATTGCGGTGAAATTTTTTGTTCCATTTAAAATTTATGGGGTGAGCCTTGCTTTTATTCTTGCTTTCGCGGTGAGCCTTTGCGGTGCGAAAAGAGGCGGAATGCCCTCAGGTGGAGTTTTCGGTTTTTGCGCCGGCTTGGCTCTGGGTGCAGAGTACGTGGCGTGTCTTGGGGTCGGTGGGCTTTGCGCAGGTTTGTTTATGCGTGCGGATGAAAAATTGGCAGGAAGTCTTGCATTTGTTTCCGCTTCAATTGCGGGGCTTTACTTTTTCGCTTTACCGGATTCCCTTTTCTGCATCGCAAACCTTTTGGCGGGGCTTTTGCTGTACTCTGCTGTTTCTCACCGGATTCCGGAACAGGTTGACGCAAAACCCGTCATTACGGCTAAACGAAACGTGGCAGACGAGGCGCTGGCGGAAGCATTTTTATCTCTCTCAGATGACTTTTCAAAGCTTTCTCGGGTTGCATCTGACGACAAGGCGGAAAAGCTTAGCGATTCCGTCAAAGCGTGTTTTGAAGCCAACTGTAAAAATTGCCACCGTTGTTCTTTTGACCGCAACGACCTTGTGCTGCATGCCGAAGCGTTGGTGCGTAAAAACGGTTTTGTGTCCTTGGAAACTCTGCCCGCCTACTTTATCGACTGCAAAAGGGCGGAGAAAATCATGGCGGCTTTGAACCGCATTCCCGTTGGAACGGGTGCCGAGGTGTCGGAGAGCATCAAACGCAGCGCTGAGGACTACTTTACCCTGTCAAAACTCATAAGGTCTTACCAAAAGCGGGAAAACGATGACCGCAAGGTGGATTCCGCTTTGTCGCAGAAGGCGCACTCCTTACTTTGGGGTGCGGGGCTAAAAACAGACAAGGTAAAGGTAAGAGGGAAGCGTTTCATTGAGGTAGAAGCTCACGGGGTAGAAGTGTCAAAAATCCATCTCAGCCCCGAGGAGATTTCGGGCTTGCTCTCCACTTTAGTAGAGCGCAGGCTGTCGAATCCGGAGTTTATCCTCTGCGACGGGTACGCTACCATGAGGCTTCAAACCATGCCGAAGCTTCGGATTGAATGCGCCCGAACGGTTTCGGGGAAAAGCGGAGAAAAGGTTTGCGGTGACAGCGCTGTGTTTTTTCAAAGCGAGGACAAGCGTTTCTTTGCGCTCATCAGCGACGGAATGGGCAGCGGAACCGATGCGGCTCTGAGTTCACGTCTTGCTTCCGTTTTCTTGGAAAAACTGCTTTCCGCAGGTGGTGACAAGAGGCAGGCGTTGATCATGCTTAACCGTTTGTTGGTTGCTCAAAAAACCGAGGTTTTTACCACGGTTGACCTTTTGGAAGTTGATTTGATAAACGGAAGTGCCTCCTTGCTCAAAGCGGGGGCGGCACCAAGCTTTGTGGTGCGCGGCGGTTCTTGCATCAAGGTCAGCTCAGCAACGCCTCCTGCGGGGATAATAGGAGAGGTTTACGCAGAGCAGACAAGCCTTTCGCTGAAGGTGGGGGATACGGTGGTGCTGTTTTCCGACGGGCTTTGTGATGAAAACGGCGATTCTGCCGGGGTGGAACGCTTTCTTTCCGAACGTGACGTTGAAAACGAGTCCTGCGCCATCACAGCGTCAAAGCTTTTGAACAAGGCGAAGGGGTTTTCAAACCATGCTGACGACATGACGGTTTGCGTTATCAGGATTTTAGCCGCTTGACTAAATTATGCACTTGTGTTAAAATTCCCTTGCGGAGAAAATAAAAGAGAGCCTCACTCCGTAAAGGAGCGAGGCTCTGATTTTTTATCGTGAATTAGAGATTTGCAACCAATTCCTTAGTGTCTCTTGCAATGACAAGCTCTTCGTTGGTGGGAATTACAAAAATTCTTACCTTGGAGCCATCCTTGGAAATGTCGCAGGGAGCGGGAAGAGATTTAAGGTTGTAGCACTTATCCTTGTCCACTTCGATTCCGAAGAATTCCATGTCTTTCATGGTTTCGTATCTAACGTCGGGGTCGTTTTCGCCTATGCCCGCCGTAAATACGACAGCGTCAAGACCGTTCATTGCTGCGGTGTACGAACCAACGTACTTCTTGATGCCGTAAACAAGGATGTCAAAGGCAAGACGTGCTCTCTCAACCTTATCCATGTTGTTGGGGTCTTCGCCCTTCATCACCTTCTTGACATCTCTGAGGTCGCTGGAAACACCTGAAACGCCGAGCAGACCGCACTTCTTGTTCATCCAATTACCCATGTCTGCGGCGGAAATTCCTTCCGCTTCCATAACGAAGGGAACAACTGCGGGGTCAATAGCACCGCAACGGGAACCCATGATGATGCCGTCAAGGGGAGTAAATCCCATGGAGGTATCCATCACTTTGCCGTCCATAACAGCGCTGATGGAGGAACCGTTGCCCAAATGGCAGGTAACGATTTTTGCGCTCTTACCTTTTTCGAGGTACTTAGCCGCTTCGTTTGCAACGTATCTGTGGGAGGTGCCGTGAGCGCCGTAACGCTTAATGTTGTTTCTCTTAGCCACATCGTAATCAATGGGGAAGAAAGAAGCCTTTTCGGGAATGGTTGCGTGGAACGAGGTGTCAAAAACAAGCACTTGAGGTGTGTTGGGCATAACCGCAAGACAACCCTGAATTCCTTGGAGGTGAGGCTTGGTGTGGAGCGGTGCAAGAACGATGCAACGGTTGAGGTCCTTGATTGCCTCATCGGTAACAAGGGTGGGCTTGGTAAGCCAAGGACCGCCTTGCACGATGCGGTGACCGATTGCGGAAATCTGATTCATGTCCGTGAGAGAACCGAAATCCTTATCAAGGATGCAGTCTATCATAACCTTTGTAGCTTCGTTGTGAGTGGGCATGTCAACAACTGCCTTGTGTTCAGCACCTGTAACAAGGTTCTTGTGGGTGATGGCAGACTCGCCAAGACCGATTCTTTCACAAAGACCCTTTGCAAGAACAACCTCTTTCTCCATTTCAAAGAGCTGGTACTTGAGAGAGGAGCTGCCTGCGTTTACAACCAAAATATACATAATAGAAACACTCCTTATTCATAAAAATAAAAAACTACACTTAGAGATTATACTCCTCACAAACAGAAAAATCAATAGAAAAGGGCAAGTTTTATGGAAAAAATCCCCGCTAAGAGCGTTGCTGTAGTATGCGAATACAACCCGTACCATTACGGGCACAAATACCAGACGGAGCTTCTGTCAAAGGAATACGAAACCGTTGTGGGAATAATGAGCGGAGATTTTGTTCAGCGTGGCGAAGTAGCCGTGGCGGACAAGTACCTTCGCGCGGCTGTGGCGGTGGACAACGGGATGAATTTGATTTTAGAGCTTCCGTTTCCGTACTGTTGCTTGTCGGCACGGGATTTTGCGTTTTCTGCGGTACAGATAGCGGTTTCGGCAGGAGTTGACGCTTTGGCTTTTGGGGCAGAAGCGGGAGATGACGGAAAGGGGCTTTTGTTTGAAATCGCAGAGTTGATTGGCAGGGAAAGCTTTGAGTCGGACTTGAAATCAACGATAAAAGGTCAGGGCGGTTTGTCCTATGCGAGAGCAAGGGCTTTACTTGTTTCCGAAAAGCTTGGACTTGAAGCGGGAGAAATGCTGTCAAAGCCTAACAACATTTTAGCCGTCGAATACATCAGGGCGGCAAACATCTTGGGTTCTTCCCTTGAAATCAGAGTGATAAAGCGTGAGTCAGGCTTTTCGTCTTCGAGCGCAATCAGAGAAAAGCTGTTTTCGGGCGGCGGCTTAGAGGAAGAAATTCCAACCGCTGAGCGCTTTTTGAGTTTGAGCGAGCACGAGTTCCCGAGGCGCTTAAAAAACGCGGAGAGGGCGATTTTTGCCGTTTTAAGGAGCAAAACAGCAGAGGGGCTGGAAAACATTTACGGAATGGACGAAGGGCTTGCATGCGCCATCATTGAAGGGGCAGAAAAAACGGCTTCCCTTGAAGAGCTTTACACGTTTTGCACGGGCAAGGTCTACACCCTGTCAAGGGTACGTCGGGGCGTGCTTTGTGCAGTCCTTGGTGTAACGGAGTTTGAAGC
>JAFXKQ010000041.1 GCA_017531625.1 Clostridia bacterium
AGAGCAGGGTCAGCCGCCGCATCAAGGAGCACGCCCGAAAACGGAGTAGCCGAAGCCTCGTCTTCAAAGACGAACTCGCTGTTATCAAGTTTTTGTGTTGCGCCATCTGCCTGACAGGGTTGCATCACCGCAACACTGCTGTCCCTGAACCCTTCGGCACCGCCGTTAAAAGCCCCGACAAGGCCTGTAACCGCGGTAACCACGGCAAGTGCGGCAATAAGCGCAGCATAGAGTAACTTACGCATAAAAAACTGAATCCTCTCATCGCAGGGAAACGGCCCTGCGCCCTGACAAAAAGCTAAAAAGCCTTAAAATCCAAATCAAAAAACTCAAACGCAAGGAGCGCCGAAAGCGAAAACCGAAACCGCCCTCCCCGTTTTAGGAGCGTCGCCGACAAAAGTTCAAAGCGCCCTCCCCGTTCTCCTCAGTCTGCCGTAAAAGAAAAGCAAAACCTCGGTACTGCAACAGAAAAAAACCAATCGCCGCCCAAAAGACGACAAAAGCGCAGTATTTCTTTTCACATTTTACCACAAACCCCACCAAATGTCAAGCACTTTTGTCAAAGCTGTCTTTTAGGGAGTTTTTTTGCGGACTTTTAGGGGAATAAAAAGGCAAACAGAAGGTCTTTTTGCACCTTGACTTTCGGAGGAAATGCAGTTATAATGCCTTTGTATGTGTCAAGAACAACAAATGTGCAGATTTCAGGAGGAAAATTCGTTTTATGACAGAATACAAAGCTCTCGACACAGAGCAAAGCAACGAAAAGAGTGCCCACATTGACGAAATGACCACCATGGAAATGGTGCGTCTTATAAATGAGGAAGATAAGAAAGTGGCGTTAGCCGTTGAAACCGCATTACCCGAGGTGGCAGATGCCATCGACATTATTGCGGAACGCCTGAAAAAAGGCGGTAAACTCTTTTACGTAGGAGCAGGCACCTCAGGCAGACTGGGGATTCTGGACGCCTCTGAGTGTCCCCCCACCTACGGAACGCCCTACGAATTGGTTCAAGGCATCATAGCAGGCGGTAACCAAGCAGCCTTCCGCGCAGTAGAACGTGCAGAGGACAGCACGGAGGACACGGTAAACCAGATGAAAGAACGCGGATTCTGCGGGAAGGACGTATGCGTAGGCATCTCCGCCAGCGGTTCTGCCCCCTGTGTCCACAGCTCTCTGAACTTTGCCCGTTCCCTCGGTGCGGCAACGGTTTCCGTGCAGTGCAGCAGTACCTCCCCCGCCATCCCCCTCTCCGACGTGGCAATCGTCGCCCCCGTCGGCGCAGAAGTAATAAAAGGCTCAACCAGAATGAAAGCGGGCACAGCAACCAAGCTTATCCTCAACATGATTTCCACAGGCGTAATGGTTAAACTCGGACGTGTAAAGGGCAACAGTATGATTTATATGCGGCCCACTAACCAAAAACTCCACGACCGTGCCGTGAGAATCATCGAGGAGCAAAGCGGAAAGCCCTACGAAATGTGCGAAGCCGCACTGAAAAGTGCAGACGGAAGCATTGAAAAGGCAATAGAGTTATTAAAGCAATAACGAAAAAAGGAGAACGAAAATGCTTTACTGTAAAGATTGTAAAACAGCCGCAAGCGAATCCCCCTGCCCCCGTTGCGGAAACTCCAAACTCAGAGCGATAGAAGAAACCGACTTGGTTTTTCTCACCGTGAAGGACGTGGTTTTTGCGGGAATGTTGGAGGACGTTCTTGCGGATAACGGAATCCCCTACAAAGCAAAAGGGATGCTCGGCGCAGGCCTTAGCGTGAAACTGGGAACAGTTCTTGAACGCTACGTGTTTTATGTGCCCTACTCTGCCCACGAAAAGGCAGAAGCGCTCCTTGAAGAGCTTTTTCCGCCGGAGGGCGAAGAAGTAATCATTGCAGAGGAAACCGACGAAGAATGAGTTTAAACCTTTGAAGCAAAGCTCTGCGAAGTTCAAGAGTGCTCAAACCACTTAAATTAAAAAACAAAAGGAAAAGTGCGGAATTGAACCGCACTTTTGTTTTTGTTTCAGAATCGCAGAATCGAACCTGCTGAATTTAAGAGTTGCAGAATCGAACCCACCGAAATTTTTAACCGTTTTGCATCAATCCGGCTTTGAAGTAGGAAACCGCCAGATCCACCACCAACCCGTAGCTTTTGGTACCTGCGGACTGTCCCTGAGCTTTAAGAGACACGTCGTTAACCGCCCCCGAAACCGCAGAAGCCGTGCTGTCCCTGTACTCGTCGAAGAACTCGGCGTAAGCATCAAACTCGCACAGCACGCCCTCCGAGGAGCTTTCCAAAAGCTCAACGTACTTCTTTGTGTCAGCACGTCTCAGTGCGGAAAGCAGGTACTCGTAGATGTTGACGTGGGCAGAGTACCTTATGTAAGGGTCATCACTTTCGAGACAAACGAGGAACGCCACAAAGTTGGCCTCATCCTCCCTTGCGATTCCACGCTGATGCGCCATTTCGTGAGCCATGGTAAAGGGCTTGACGTAATCGGGGTAATTGGTGTTGACGTTAGCCTCTCCGGTAAAGAAGGTGTAAATTCCGGCAATGTGGGTGTAGGTCAAAGCGCCTGAAAAAGCGACGGGCTTTGAGTAAGAACGAAAAGTGGAAATAAAACCGTGCTTTGAAGCAAAGCTCTCGTAAGCGTCGTTAATTTTCTCCACCAAAACGGAGTAGCTGTAGGGCATAAACGATTTGCCGTCCAAGGGATAAACGATTTCGCCATCAAGCTCCGCAATCTCGTCACGGAACGCCTTCGCCGTGTCGTAAAGCTCCTTAGAAGTGACCTCGGAGCGTTCAAGCTCCAGATTCTGCGCCAGCCCGTAACGGAAATAAGCGGGAACGAAGCAGCCAAGGAACAAAGTCAGCACCGCAAGAAGGAAACAAAGCAACGGTCTTGCAGCGTGAAAGAACGAAGCTCCCTTGTCAAATTGACGGAAGGAGTACGCCGTGTAAATCACTGCGGCGGGAATGAGGAGAAGAATGGCGACCTCAGCCAGAGAAAACTTCACAAAGGAAGTTACCCACCCCAGAAGAGTCCGCACCCATTGAGAGGGGTAGCGTGTCCAAAACTCGGCAAAGGGCTGGAAGGTCCTGGAAAGCACGTAAGCGACCACCGCCAGCAGGAAGGAGCAAAGGAAGCCCGTAAAAACCTTGTGCTTTTTCAGAAAAGCCCCCATGCGCTTAAAAAGCCCCGGCTTGCCCTGCTTGTCGCAGGTTTCACCGCACACAGCAGATTCGGAAACGGACAAAGCGTTGTCCTGATTCATAAAAATACCTCACCAAAAAATTCCAAAAGAAAACACAAAAGGCCGTCCCCGTTGAAAAAGGAAAACGGCCTCTGTTCTTAACAAAGAAATGCAACAGTTGCATTGGGTGAGAAGGAAAACCGTTCTCCCACGCCCGGAGCAGCAAAAACCAAAGCTGAGCTAAAACCCGAAGTCCAAGGTTTTGTCAAACCCGTAAAAGCTCAAAAATCAAGGGATTAAACCTTAACTGTCCAACCGAACTTGTCTTCGGCACGACCCCACTGAATGTCGGTAAGTGTATCGTAAAGCTTCTGAGAAAGGGGACCGATCTTACCGTCGTTGATGATGATGATGTCACCGTCTCTGTTGAGCTCGCCCATGGGGGAGATAACAGCGGCTGTACCGGAACCGAAAGCTTCATCGAGCTTGCCGGCCTTAGCAGCGGCGTAAACCTCGTTGATGGAAAGCTTTCTCTCGGTAACCTTGATGCCAAAGGACTTAGCAAGGTTGATAACGGAATCTCTTGTAACGCCGGGGAGAATGCTGCCTTCAAGAGCGGGAGTAATGAGCTCG
Organism: Clostridia bacterium; assembly: GCA_017531625.1. Taxonomy (GTDB): domain Bacteria; phylum Bacillota; class Clostridia; order Oscillospirales; family CAG-382; genus SIG636. The sequence continues at coordinate 3,823 of JAFXKQ010000041.1, forward strand.
CCGTCGATAACGAAGAAAACGTTCATCGTACCAACTTCGTCAATGTACTCACGTTCAACGCCGTCAAGCCAGAGAACCTGAGTGTAACCGAGGTCATAAGCCTTTTTCTGTGCTCTGAGGGAAGCGGCGTAGTTACCGCCCGCCTTTGCAAAACCGATACCGCCCTTAACAGCACGAACGTACTCGTCCTCAACGTAGATCTTAACGGGATTGATTCCCTCAGGGTAGTAAGCACCAACAGGGGAAAGAATGATGCAGAAAATGTAATTCTTAGCAGGTCTTACGCCGAGGTGAGGATCGGTAGCAATGATGAAAGGACGGATGTAAAGAGAAGTACCTTCGCCGTCGGGAATCCAGTCACGGTCAGCGTCAACGATTGCCTTGATAGCTTCAAGGGCATCATCGGGATCGATCTGAGGAATGCAAAGACGCTCATTGGTTCTGTTCATACGTTCAATGTTCTTCTGAGGTCTGAAAAGAAGAGCTTCGCCGTCAGCGGTCTTGTAAGCCTTCATGCCCTCAAACATTTCCTGAGCGTAATGGAAAACCATTGCAGCGGGAGAAAGGGAAAGGTTTTCAAAGGGAACGATTCTCGCATCGTGCCAACCCTTGCCCTCGGTGTAATCCATAACAAACATGTGGTCGGTAAAGTAGTTACCGAAACCGAGAGTCTTGCCCCAAGGTTTTTCCTTAGGAGTAGAAGTTCTATTAACTGTAATGTTCATAAAAAGAAATCCTCCCAAAAACTATGAAGATTTATAATTCAAGAATCATTATAATACTTTTTAACGCTTTATGCAATCGGTTTTTTAAAAAATTTGAAAAAATCGAAAAAAACTTATGCATGTCGAAATGCATGTCGAAAGTCGGCGTACCAAAACAAAAAAATTACCCCGCCCCGCTGTCTGTGCCAAAGCTTCACGCCTTTGCTTGCTTCAAGAGATGTAAAACGGAATTCAGCAAAAAACCTTTCTAAAGCTTGACAAAGGAACTCATTAGAAGGAAAATTTGCAAAAAGTACAAAATTTTTCTTGCAATGGAGATTTTATTATAGTATAATGGAATGTCAAAAAATGAGTGAGGTACAGTGTGTTGATACATAGTAAACAGGGTAAGGTTTGCATAGGCTTGACAGCGTTGTCAGTGATTCTCATCGTCACCGCCCTCTTTCTTGCCCCATCAGGCAAGGAAAAGGCTTTGGAAATTGATGCAGAGCTTTACACAAATGACGGGGTCAGACCTGCGGAAGAAACCGCCCTCGGCACAGCACTTTACATAGACGGAAAGCTTATTGCGGTCACAAAGAATCCGCTTGATGCAAGGAGCGCCCTTGACTCTCTGGCTCAGGCATCGGCAGCGTCCTGGGGCAACGGAGAGGGAGTCCACAGCATCCTCAACAGAGTGATGATGGAAAAGGGATACTATAAAGAGTCCCTTTTTGTAAACGGCGAAGAGCTTTCGGCTCTTTTGGGGGTCAGTGACGGCGTTTACAGCAACAGAATCCGCAACGTCTTCGGCGACCTTCTTTCCATTGAGTTGGAAGTGCAAACAAAAGCAACGGCAGAACGTAGGGTTTCCCTCCCCTTTGAAACGGTTCGTGTAAACGTTCCCTTCCTCGGCGACGGCGAAACCCACACAGAAGTCGAAGGAGCAGACGGCGAAGCGGTGGAAACCTTTGAGACCGTGACGGTAAACGGCGTTCTTGTACAAACCGCCGTCCTTTCCAGCGAAACAGTTAAAGAAAGCGTTACCGAGGAAGTCTGGCAAGGCGTTTCAATGTCTTTGGCAAGCCTTATTGAACGGCCCAAGCTTGAACTGCCCTACCACGGGCGCATCAGCTCCGACTACGGCTGGCGCTACGTTTTCGGCTCTCTGGACTTTCATAACGGCATCGACTTTATCGGTTATGACAGCAGTTGCTACGGAGACAAGGTTTATGCCTCCGCAGACGGCGTGGTGGTTGAAGCTAAATACAACAGTGGCTACGGCAACCGTGTTGTAATCGACCACGGCAACGGGATGAAAACCGTTTACGCACACCTCAGCGCCTTTTTGGTTGAAAAAGGCGACGTCGTAGCTTGCGGCGACCCGGTCGGCAAAATCGGGGCAACGGGCAGAGTTACGGGTCCGCACCTCCACTTCGGAGTAGACATTAACGGCAAAGAACTGAACCCTGCGGACTACATGGACATCAGCGGCATTCAGATTTTGAGCTAAAATCTTTCGGCGCCCTCAGCTAAAACAGCTTAAAACAATTTGTTTTAAATAGATTTGTTTAATTTATTACAGGAGGACACATAAATGTTCAAAAGCGCGTATCTTACCAAGGTTTACGCTGATTGCGAAAAGAGAAGCAACGGCGAAAAAGAGTTTCTTCAAGCAGTAAAAGAGGTTTTGGAGTGTCTGGAACCCGTTATTGAGAAACGCCCCGACTTGGAAAAAGCAGGCATTCTTGAGCGCATGGTTGAACCCGAGCGTTTCATTCAGTTCAGAGTGAGCTGGGTTGACGACAACGGCAACGTACAGGTTAACCGCGGTTACCGTGTTCAGTACAATTCCGCAATCGGTCCGTACAAGGGCGGTATCAGATTCCATCCCTCCGTTAACGCCTCTGTTATAAAGTTCCTCGGCTTTGAGCAGACCTTTAAGAACTCTCTTACAGGCCTTCCCATGGGCGGCGGTAAGGGC
>JAFXKQ010000042.1 GCA_017531625.1 Clostridia bacterium
AAAAGAAAGAAGTAAATACCTCGGACGGTTGTTTTGAGCTGATTCTCGTGAAAAAGCCCGCTAATGCGTCAGAGGCGGTGAAGCTTGCTGCGGACATCTTGAGAAACCGTCTTAATAACAACAACGTCAGTCTTCTCCATGCAAGCAAGGTGGAAATGTGTTTTGATAAACCGATGGCTTTCACTCTTGACGGGGAAAACGGCGGCGAACATAAAAAAATCGAAATTGAGGACATAAGGGGAGCACTAAGACTGGTTGTGCCTTCGAAATAGGCAAAGGCGTGGTGTTGTATGGCTAAGAAAGTTTTTGTTTGTTTAGTGCTTTGTTTGGCTTTTGTTTCTGCCTTGGTTTCGTGCGGAGGCGGAGACGCCGCCGAGAGTTCTGTGCAGGGCGTTCAGGAATCTGTGGCGGAGGTTTTAGGGTACGATTTTGTTTATCGGATTGTGCCTGACAGAGACGAAGCTTTTGACGATTCGGCGCTTGAAGTTCTGTTTAACATCCTCGTTGCCCGACTTGATTTTCTGGGTTATGACGGGTCAACGGTTTCCCTTTACACGGAGGGGGACTCGGAGGAGCATTTCGTCAGAGTTGAAGTGCCTTATAATTGCGACAAGGATTCTGTCAACCGCTCGATCAGCCGTAAGGGCTTGTTTGAGGTTCGTGACTGTGACGGGAACGTGATTCTCGACAGCTCAGACGTTGAGGATTCCTACCCGAGCCTTATTACCACGGAGGAGGGCGAGCTTGAATTTGCGGCAAACGTTTTCTACAACGAGGAAGGCGCTGTTAAGTTAGGGCAAGCTACAGAGAGAATTTCCGCTTACGAAGAGGGGAGAAATTACCTCGATTTTTACTTTGACGGGGTGCAGATTTGTCGTTTGGACTGCGATGCGATCATCTCCACGGGAGAAAGCGTTGTGACCAGAGCCGACATAACCGAGGAGGAAGTCTTGGAGTTGTCGGAAAACTTGAAGTTAGGCATGCTGAATTATGAGCTGGTTCTTGATTCCGCAGAGAAACGCAGTTGAAACTCAGTAACTCCGTTGGTTTTATAGTCATGGCTTAAACAAAGAAAAATCCAAAAGGAAAGCGGAAATAAAAATTCTACTTGACTTTTATGTTATTCACGGTTATAATAGGAATGTTAAACTGTCCTTGTGGGAGAAATGCTTTTTTATGGCTTTTTTCCGCAGGAGAAGTAATCGGCTTGGAGGTTGAAAGAGTATGAATATGACTCGTGCGATAAGTATCGCCCGCTCGGCTTTACTTATATTGCTCATCGTCCTCGTTGTTTTCGCAACCGTTTTCGGCTATAAGCCTCTCGGTATTGACGGAATTTTCGAGGAAGATACTATCCGCTTGGGCTTGGACTTGGCAGGTGGTTCGATTATCACCTATAAGGCTATTCCCGAAGAAGGTGAATCTGTTAATGACAGCGGTATGGATTCTGTTGTTGAGGTAATGCGTTACCGTCTTGACAGCATGGGCTATACTGAAGCGCTTGTTTACCGTTTCGGTGATGCAGGCGACATGTTGAGAATAGAAATCCCCAGCATTGATGATCCTGATGAAGCGGCAAAGGTTCTCGGTTCTACCGCAAAGCTTGAGTTCCGTGATTATCAGGGAAATGTACTTGTTGAAGGTAAGCACATTAAAGAGGCTTATCCCTCCATCGACAACAGCACCGGCGACGTTATGGTAACTCTTATGTTCACCGGCGAGGGCGAAAAGGTTTTTGAAACGGCTACTGCTACTGTTTCCGGCTACGGTTCCGGCAACAATACTTTGGCTATCTACCTTGACGAAGAACTCCTCTCCAACCCTAAATGCGAAGGTAAGATTACGGGCGACAGCGCAGTTATTACCGGTGACTTCACCCGTGAATACGCTCAAGAGCTCGCTAACCTCATCAACGGCGGTGCATTGGAGTATGACCTCGTTGTTGACTCCCAGAGTTCTGTAGGTCCTACCCTCGGCGAGCGTTCCCTTGAAACCAGCCTTAAGGCAGGTGCTCTCGGTATCTTGCTCGTTATGCTCTTTATGATTATCATTTACCGCATTCCCGGTGTTATCGCTTCCATCAACTCGGTTGCTTACACTGCAATCGTTGGTCTTGTTCTTGTGTTCACCAAGGCTAACCTTACTCTCCCCGGTATCGCAGGTATCGTCCTTTCTATCGGTATGGCCGTTGACGCAAACGTTGTCATTTTCGAAAGAATGAAGGAAGAAATCAGGGGCGGTAAGAGCGTTAAGGCGGCTATTGATGCAGGC
>JAFXKQ010000043.1 GCA_017531625.1 Clostridia bacterium
GCAACGGCAAGGGCTCGTCCGCGCCCTCCCCCTCTTCGTCATCGGGGAAAGTGAAGCTCTTTTTATGCGCAGGTTTGGAACTCACCTCCGGCTTTTTCCTTGTAACAGGGTGAGGAGGAAGCTCGTCCTCTTCGCCGTCAACGTCATCTTCATCATCCCCATCAACGGTCTTCATGTTTTCGGTAGCTTCTTTAAGGCTCTTGTAAAGCTTATGAATGAGTTTGAAAGGAGTCGTTCCGAAAAGGAAAGGAAGAATTATTATAAAAAACAGCCAGCTTAAAAACATGGTGGCTTTGCCGAGGATTGCGTCAAACAGTGCGTAAGCATAACCGCCGAAAATTCCCGTCCCCGTCCCGTTAACGCCGAGCTTCCACATGTCGGCTTTAAAGGAACGTTCGGAAACGCCCTCCACAAGCTCTGCAGAGGTGGTGTAGTGGTGAAGGATCACGGAAATGAACAAAAAGCTGAAAAACGCAAGCCAAAGCTTCGCACCGCCAAGCTCTCTGTCACGGTCAACCTTCCAAAAGAACACGATGTTCAGCATGTAAATCGGCACAGAGTAAGAAGCGTTGCCCACGAGACCGAAAAGGAGAGGACGCACGCTTTTACTCATAAAACCCATGTCCTCAACAAAGAGGAGCAGAGTAATCAAAAGTGCCGCAAGGGCAATGATGTAAGGGGCAATCCCAACACCCTTTTTTTGCTGTTTTGCAGGAACGTTTTTAGCCGCACTCTGCTTATGCGCAGTGTTGTTGCCCGCTTTAGACGTGTTTTTCGCCGCACCGCCCCTTGAGGCGGGAGCGTTTTTGTTCTGCGCAGAGGTGTTCTTCGGCGCAGTTTTTTTCTTTTCTGCCATAGTTAATCCTTTATCTGTCAATCTGTCAGTCTGTCAGTCTTTGTTGTCGTCTTAATTTATTTTCTTTTACTGTCCGCAGTCTTTAGCGCTAAAAACGGAATCACGCAATCAGAAGGTCCGCTGCGATGGCGGCAACGCCCACCGCAAGACAGTAAACAGAAAAAATTCCAAAACTCTTGTTTTTAGCCAAATACTGCAAAAGCTTAATGGCGCCGATTCCCGTAACGAGAGCAGTCAAAACGCCTGCAACGCAGGGGCCCAATGAAACGTCAGCAAAGAAATTGCCGTCATACTTGATAAGCGAAAGCAAATTTGCTCCCAAAATTGTCGGAATCGACATCAGGAACGAAAACTTAATTGCATCCTTGCGTTCCAGATTGTTAAAAAGCCCGCCTGTAATTGTACTGCCGGAACGCGAAATCCCGGGAAGCACTCCGAAAAGCTGAAACAAGCCAATGTAAAAAGCCTTGCTAACAGGCGCTTTTTCAAGAGTCAGAGAGGCACGGTTAAGCTTGTCGGAAACAAACAGCATAACGCCGTTCACGATGAGCAACAACCCGATTGCCCAGCTCACCCCCGACAAAGCCTCGACCTTGTCGGAGAAGAACGCCACGGGAACGAGAACAACGCTGGACAGCGCAAGCATCAAAAAGAGCTTTTCTCCGTACTCCAGCCCGTCCTTGATTTTGCCGGTAAACAGCTTTTTCATCAGAGAAAAGAAGCCCTTAATCAAAAGCCAAATGTCTTTATGGTAAACGATAAAAACCGCCACCAAGGTACCGAAATGCAAGAGAATGTCAAACCCAAAGGCGAGGTCTTTTTCGCCTGCTGTACCAAAGAAATTGTGGGCAAGGGCAAGATGCCCTGAGCTGGAAATGGGCAAAAACTCCGCAACACCCTGAATAATTCCGTAAATTATCGCCTCGAAGAATCCCATAAAAGCTCCTTTAAATGTTAAAATGAAAACGAAAACTGCAAAAAACAGTTTAACTTAATTATTATATACCTAATGCCTTTTTCTGTCAACCGTTTTACATAATCTTAGATTTTTGCTTTTTTATCGCAAGTAAAATCCAAACAACAGCCGTGGCAAAGAAGAAAACATTAAGGGTGAAAGAATTCCAAAATCCGTTTCTCTCCGATTTAACAGCAGGTCCTACAAGTTGTTTTTCGGGAAGGATTCTGATTCCCGCCATGGCGGTTGATGAGGAAACATAATCCTTCGACGGCACTGTTATCACCGCAAGGTACTGCCCCACCTCAAGGGGTTTCGAATCCGAACGGCTGATGACTCCGCCGTACTCATCCATTTTGAGGTACTCAACCCTGTACTCAGCCCAGTCGGGAGAAACAGAAAAAGAAGCGTCCTTCGCCGTTCCGTCAAAACGGTACTCAACATCTTCAACGTTAATGGCAGAAACAGCAGGTTCCACGGTAATAAAAGCGTGGGTCCGCACTTCTTCGTAATGCCGGGTATCCACGGGCGACGCAAGTATCATAAACCTTCCGCAGCCAACAATGGGCACCTTCACGGTTTCCACGTTGACCTCCTCGCCCTCGGGCGCAAGGTAGGCACGGTAAGTAAGCTCTATCCCCTCGGGAACGGTGGTTGCCGTGCTTGGATAAATGCCCTCGGGACTGTATGTATATGTGGCAGACTCCATTATTATGTCAGGAACGAGCTTTGATATCACGATCTGTCCTGTTCCCACTTTTTTGTCAAGAATGTACGCCTCCGCCTTGTAGTCTCCGGGGTCGGCAGGCGGCTTCTCGCTCGGTTGCCCTATGCTTCCGTCGGGTTTGATTTCCGAATAAAAAAGGCTTACCTGCGCCGCCGCAGGATAAATTTCCAACGTAGGCTCAACGGAAAACCCGTCATAAACCTCGTTTAAATCCTCCACCTTGCAGTTGAACCAATCAGGAACAGTCGCCCTCGCCTCGGCGTAAGACAGCTTGCGCCCCTGAGTTTCGGCGATTTCATAAACAAGGCATTTGTCCTTGCACAAAACCCCCTCGGACTTGCTCTCGACATCAATAAAGGTGTAATAAAGACCCGGACTTACAGGAATGTTTATCTCTTCAACGGCGACTTCCAAAAGGCTTTCAACAACCTTGTAGCTGACTCTTATTTCCAGATAATTTGCCGCCCATTCAGGCTCAACGCTGTACGGAACAGGGTTTGCCATAGCTGTATGTGCCACCGTATGGTACTCGGTCACAACAACCGCCTCCACAGGATTGATAACCACGTTCCAGGCACATTCTGCGCTTTCGTACTCCTCGCTCTCCTCAAGCACCGCCACGATTTGATACTCCCCTACCCCGTAGAGAGGGAAGCTCTCAGACTCGCCCGTTGCTCTGTTAATGGCGAAGTACGAAATGTTTATCTTCAATTCCTCGATGCTGCAAACCGCCTCCGGAAAATAACCGTCGGGTGAAAACTCAATCTCCTCGTCTTCATGGCTCAGTATCGGCTTCTCTCTTTCGGGAACGCCCCCCTCTGCAAAGACGGTAAAACCGAAGGAAACAAAGGCAAAAAGGCACAAAACAAGGAACGCTGTACAAAAAAAGACAGCGCTGAAGCTCCGCTTATTACCGTGTTTTTCTACCAAGCGCATAAGTTTGCTTCTCCTTGAATGATGATACGCCCCTGTTTATTAGACGTTTCAAAACTTAAAAATCCTCAAAAAACTTATTATCAAAATAAGGGGTTGGGATTATCGTTCACATCAGGTCAATTATAAATTGCCTTGTTCTGTCGCCTGCAAATTCACTAAACAACTCCAATCGTTCACGATTATCAGACAAACGCTCTAACACTGTAGTAACAACTACCTCTTGTATACTGTCATCCAGTCCCGACATATACTCCAACAAATTGCCTGCCTTTATCAATTGTGTTCGATTTTTTAACGGATCATCTAACAAAACAGATAGATACGGATTAAAAACATCTCCAAATATTAAGTGTAAATAGATTTCCGAAAAAACATTGAGATTACTTTCAATCTCCCCTTTTAAATTTGGAAAATCTGCAATTAATCTTTTAACTATTTCTTCTTTCATAATTTTTTCCTCTCGAAGCCTTTTCCGAATCTTTTAAAAGCCTTTTAGCCAAGGCAAGTTGTGAAGATGATAGTCCCTCTTTTATTTTATATCAGCTCTTTAATATTTTCAAGCCCCTTATTGCATTCAAGCAAAAAATGTGCTATCATTTTAGCAGATGGGAGGCGAAAGTTTATGGTTAATCTGGGAAACTCTTGGGACAGTCTGTTGGCAGAAGAATTTCAAAAAAAGTACTACCTCGAACTGCGTGAATTTTTGAAAAACGAGTACCTCCATTCGGGCGTGCGGATTTTTCCCGAGATGAACGACCTTTTTTCCGCACTCAGACTTACGCCTTACGAAAACGTGAGAGCTGTAATCTTAGGACAGGACCCCTATCACGGCTACGGACAAGCCCACGGGCTGTGCTTTTCCGTCCGCAAGGGAGTAACTCCTCCCCCCTCTCTCAAAAACATCTACAAGGAACTGAAAACGGATTTAGGGATAGACGCCCCCGAACACGGCTGTCTTGAAGAATGGGCGAAAAGCGGGGTGCTCTTGCTCAACAGCGTTCTTACCGTAAGAGAGGGACAGGCAGGCTCGCACCGAAACAAGGGTTGGGAAATTCTTACAGACAGAATCATTTCCCTTCTGAACGAGAGCGAAAAGCCGATTTCATTCATTCTTTGGGGAGCGTACGCACGCTCAAAAGCAAGTCTTATCACCAACAGCCGACACTTGATTCTCGAAGCGGCGCACCCGAGTCCGCTTTCGGCTTACAACGGATTTTTCGGGTCCAGACCCTTTTCAAAAACCAATGCGTTTTTAGGTAGCCGTGCAGTAGATTGGCGGCTCGACTGACAAAAAGCGTGTTGACCACAGATAAAAAGGAGTTAATGCTTTATGCGTCTTGAATTTACAAAAATGCACGGTTGCGGTAACGATTACATCTACATTGACTGCTTCAAACAGAAGATCGACAACCCGAACCAACTTGCAAAGACCCTCTCCGACCGCCACTTTTACGTAGGTAGCGACGGTTTGATAATGATTTGTCCCTCTGAGATTGCAGACGCAAAGATGCGTATGTTCAACGCAGACGGGAGCGAGGGCAGAATGTGCGGAAACGCCATCCGTTGCGTGGGCAAATTTCTCTACGACAACGGCTACTGCAAAAGTACCACGATGCATGTTGACACACTCAGCGGCATAAAGATTCTTTACGCAACCCTCGACGAAGACGGCAAGGTAAAGGAGCTGAAGGCGGACATGGGTAAAGCAGACCTTACGCCCTCCGTCATTCCCGCAATCACCGAAAACGAAAAGATGATCGACGAAGAAATAGAAGTCCTCGGCGAGAAGTACAGAGTTACCGCAGTTTCGATGGGAAGCGCACACTGCGTTTGTTTTGTGGATGACACAGAGGCTTTCCCTCTTGAAAAAGTGGGTGCGGCTTTTGAGAACCATGAGCGTTTTCCGGACAGAGTAAACGCAGAATTTGTTCAGGTAATTGACTCGAACACGTTGAAAATGCGTGTTTGGGAACGCGGAAGCCAAGAAACCGCCGCCTGCGGCACGGGCTCTTGTGCCAGCGTGGTTGCGGCAGTCCTTAACGGCTACTGTAACAAGGGCGAGGACGTGACGGTGCTCCTCAGAGGCGGAAAGCTTGTGATCAATTACACGGACGAGAGAGTTTACATGACGGGCGAGGCGGTAAAGGTCTACGACGGAGTAATTGAAATCTGAAAAACATAAAACAACGGGGTGAAATGTCGTAAAAAAGGCTTATTGGACATTTTGCCCTTTTTTTACTTTATTTTTCGCCATTTTTCGACCTTTAACTTGCCGTTTGTCCTTGACAGAGGGGAATAAAGATGCTATAATTCTTTGATGGATAATCCCCCGTAAACTGTTTTTGCAAGTTTGCGGTTTTAAAAAAACTAAGGAGGGCTTATATGGCAC
>JAFXKQ010000044.1 GCA_017531625.1 Clostridia bacterium
CGGTGCTGACGGAACAACAAAACGCCTTGCTTTATCAGCAAAGATGATGTCCTTTACTTTTTTAAACTGCTTGGCGTCCGCCAAAGAACTGCCGCCAAACTTAACAACCTTTTTAGCCTCAAATCTCATAGAACCGCACCTCTCACTTTCCTGCTCCGAGGAGAACAGTAATTAAAATCAATCATAAAACCGCCATTTTGACTCAGCAACACTTATGCCGGACAACATTACGGTTTAACAAATTCTATCAACTAATAATGATATCACATTCCAAACGGTTTTGCAAGCATTATTGACAATTTTTAGGCTCTTAAAAGTCTTAACGTTTTTTGTAACCAAAAACTTTGCGTGGAAATTTTAACACTTTCAAATTAAGCTCAGAAGCGAGTCGAAGGTTGTTTTTTATTACCGCAACTAATTACGATAACCCTATTGACAAGCTTTGAGTTATATGATATCATTTTAATATCATTGGTGCAAATCTAAAAGCTCGCATCCAAAACCCATCAACAAGGAGATGAAATTTTGACCGACATCATCAGAATTGAAAATTTAAGTAAAAGCTTTGGTGAAATAAAAGCAGTTGACGGCATTAACTTCAAGGTCAGAGAAGGAGAGCTGTTTGCGTTTCTGGGCATAAACGGCGCAGGAAAAAGTACTACGATTTCCATCATCTGCGGACAGCTAAAAAAGGACGCAGGAAAAGTTACCGTAAACGGCAAAGACATCGAAACAAATCCCGATGAAATCAAACGTGAATTAGGCGTAGTTTTTCAAAATTCAGTCCTCGACATGCCGCTTACCGTAACGGACAATTTAAAGAGCCGTGCTGCGCTTTACGGTATTCACGGCAAGGAGTTTAACGAACGGCTTGAGGAACTCGCTTCGCTCCTTGACTTCGAAGACTTGCTCAACCGAACCGTTGGAAAGCTTTCAGGTGGACAGAAACGCCGCATTGACATTGCGAGAGCTTTGATTCACAGTCCGAAAATTCTCATTTTAGACGAGCCGACCACGGGACTCGACCCACAAACGAGAAAAAAGCTTTGGAGCGTAATAGAAAACTTACGCCGTGAGCAGAAAATGACGGTTTTTCTCACCACCCATTACATGGAGGAAGCGGCAGAAGCCGATTACGTTGTAATTCTTGACAGTGGCAAAATTGCAGCTGAGGGAACACCGTTAGAGCTCAAAAACAAATACACGGGCGACTTTATCAGCCTATACAACGTAAAAGAAGAAGATTTAAAGCCCATTGGACTCCCTTACGAATCGATTCGTGACGGTTTCAAAATCTCTGTTCCTGACACGGGTGCGGCAACGGAACTGATTTTAAAGCAACCCAAACTTTTTACCGACTACGAAATCGTCAAAGGAAAAATGGATGACGTTTTCCTTTCCGTCACAGGGAAAAAGCTTTCGGGAGGTGAGGATAAGCAATGATTTTAAAATCACTGATCAAACGTAACACAAAGCTTTTCTTCAAGGACAAAGGGATGTTCTTTACAGCTCTCATTACCCCACTGATTCTCCTTGTTCTGTTCTTTACCTTCCTCGGAAACGTTTACCGAGACACCTTCGTTTCAGCCATTCCAGAGGGACTGAGCGTACCCGACGGTTTGCTTGACGGAATTGTGGGCGGACAACTGCTCTCTTCCCTGCTTTCAGTTTCTTGCGTAACTGTTGCCTTCTGCTCAAACCTACTCATGGTAACGGACAAAGTAACGGGCGCACGCAAAGATTTAACCGTTTCTCCCGTAAAGGCATCAACCCTTGCTTTGAGCTACTACATTTCAACTGCCGTTGTAACCCTGATAATTTGCCTTGTAGCAATGATTGTAGGTTTCGGCTATCTGAGCGTAACCGGTTGGCATTTGAGCCTTACAGACGTAGTTTTGACTGCCTTGGACACTTTTGTTCTTGCGCTCTTCGGAACTGCTCTTTCCTCCTTGGTTTGCTCCTTTCTCAGCACTCAAGGTCAGATTTCTGCGGTTGGTTCCATTGTAAGTGCCGGTTACGGCTTTATCAGCGGTGCTTACATGCCCATCTCCCAATTCTCCGACGGAATCCAGAAGGTTATTACCTGTCTCCCGGGTACATACGGCACAGGTCTTATGCGTAATCATCTAATGGCTACCCCCGTTGCCAAGCTTAAAGATTACGGTGTGCCCGATGAAGTGTGTGAAATCATAAAAGACTTGACTGACTGCAACATTTATTTTTTCGGCACAAAAGTAGACGAGTCCGCAATGTACGTAATTCTCGGCGTTACCGTGGTTCTGCTGATAACAGCTTTGATTTTTGTTACAAAACGTAAAACTTCATAAAGCGCAGAAAAAGAAATCCGCCGCAAGAGGTAAAATCCTTTTACGGCGGAATTTTATTTACTTAAACAAACTGTTTAACTAAACGATTAAAGTTCCAATCAGGTTGGAAGCAATGACGATCAGCACCAAGGCAATGGGATAAGTGGAAGCGTAGGAAGCCGCCACGTCCTCCGTACCCGAAACGCTGATGAGCATACCGAGAGCGGGAGTGCTTGTTTCGCCACCGGTGAGGGAGCCAAGATTGTTAAGAAGAGGCAACTTGCAAAACTTTTTAGCAAACAGGAAGCCCACAAAAAGAGGAGAAATCGTCATCACGATTCCTGCAAGGAAGCCGTAAACCACGAGCATGATGCCGTACTCGGAAGCGTTGATCTGCGAAACCAACTGAACGCCGCCCTGGACACCCGCCCCGATCAAGAACATCACAAGGCCAAACTCTCTGAACACCTTAAGTGTAGTGTCGGGAATCTTAAAGCTGATTCTCCCGATTTTGCCGAAATGGCCAAGAAGTAAAGCCGCAATCAAAACGCCGCCCGTATTGCCCAGAGAGAAGCAAGATCCGTCAAAGCCTTTTCCTGTAATCGGAATCTTTACTGCTCCCAAAAGCATTCCCAACACCAGAGCCACGCCAAAAGCGAAAATCCCGTAACTGTCAACGATAACAAGGGGCTTTTTGCTCTCTTTTCGTTCTTTTGCTTCGGTTTCACCTTCGGTCACTTTGATAAGCGAGCGTTCCTTAGCCATGTCAACCTTCATCAACTTGGGAACAAGCTGAACAAAGAGAACAACTCCAATTACGCCAAATGGGTACGCCACCGCATTACCGAGGCACACAAGACCTTCGTTAGAGGCAACCTGCTTTGCTGCAGAAAATGCAGGAGTAGATGTCAACGCACCCGAGAGGATGCCGGTTCCGTAAGAAGAACCGATGCCCGGAACAAGTGAAAAAGCAAACGCAAGCACCGAGGCTATCCCAATCATGATAGCAGCGATGGGAACATAAGACTTTATGTTCTTTTTAAGGTCACGGAAGAACCCCGGACCTGCGATAAAGCCAACCGAAGAAACAAAAAGCACAAGGCCTACACTTTCGAGGAATTTGTAACTCACAACAGTAGAAGAAGCCGAAGGGTCAGCCACAAAAAAGCGACCGAGCACAGGCAAATCCTCAAGAACGGGCAAAGTGTAAAGGTATCCGAAAACCAAAGCTGCCAGAAAAACGCCCGCTGTGCCCAACTGAACGCCTTTTATGCTGATTTTACCAATCAGATACCCAACAAAACAAATGACAAAAGCACCGATAAGTACTGTGGTAATTTGATTAAAACCGATAAAACTGTCGATAAACTCGCCCATTAGAGAAACATCTCCCTTTTATTAAAACTTAGGATTGCCGTGAGTGTAAGTGGGAAGAAGCATAGGAGAGATCTTATCGGTCGTAATCCCTGCCGCTTTCATTTCCTCGGCAAAGCGGTCAACGTGAGAAAGAGTCAGCTTTCCAAGCTCAACGGACTTGGATTTTTCAGCTGCATTCTTGCCCGCATTTCTGCCGAACACGATGATGTCAAGCAAGGAATTGCCCATCAAACGGTTTTCACCGTGGATTCCGCCAACTGCCTCGCCCGCCACAAACAGGTTTTCTATTTCGCTCATTCCGTCGGCACGAATCTTTATTCCGCCGTTCTGGTAATGAAGGGTGGGATAAATCAAAATCGGTTCTTTTCTCATGTCGATGCCGTATTTCATAAACATACGGAGCATACCCGGAATACGTTTTTCAATTGTGCCCTCGCCGTGAAGGATTTCAATAAGCGGGGTATCGAGCCAGATTCCGTAACCGCCGTCCGGAACGGGAACGCCCTTCCCTCTCTCCTTGCATTCTCTTATTATGCAAGCGGCGGAGACGTCACGGGTCTCCAATGGGTGCATAAACGCTTCGCCCTCAACATTGACGAGCATCGCACCGATGGAACGCACCTTTTCCGTAACCAAAGCACCGCAGATCTGCGAAGGGAACGCCGCTCCCGTAGGGTGATACTGCAACGTGTACGCATAAATCAAAGGTGCACCCGCTCTGTAAGCCAAAACGAGACCGTCTGCCGTTGCGCCGTAATGATTGGAAGTAGGAAATCCTTGATAATGCATTCTGCCGGCGCCGCCCGTAGCGATGATAACGGTTTTCGCCTTGGCAATCAGAATCTCATTGGTTTCCATGTTGAGAAGAACTGCGCCTGCCGCCCTTCCGTTTTCGTCAAGGATAAGCTCGATTGCGGAAGTGAAATCAACCACGTTGATACCGAGATTAACAACCTCGTCGCGCAGAACTCTCATTATTTCAGCACCGGTGTAGTCCTTGGCTGCGTGCATTCTCTTTCTCGAAGTGCCGCCGCCGTGGGTGGTAACCATGTTACCGTTTTCGTCCTTGTCAAACAG
>JAFXKQ010000045.1 GCA_017531625.1 Clostridia bacterium
CCCCTTTTTAATCGCGTGAAAACAGATTTAAAAGAGGAAGCTAAACGTTCAAGCATCTCTGTCTACAAAAACAAAGAGAGCGAAGACATCTGTTTTATTAACGGGAACTACGTTGATTATTTGAAGAAGCATGTAAACCGCTTACCGCCGCCCGGCAAATTTATTGATTTGAACGGGAAGGTTTTGGGTCAGCATTCCGGGATTTACAACTACACAGTCGGTCAACGCAAGGGACTTGGGGTTGCACTGGGGCAGCCTGCATTTGTAAGAAGCATTGACCCGGTAAAAAATACGGTTTCTCTTTGTTTTACAGGAGAAGAATACTTTGCGGGATTTCTGGCATCAAAACTGAATTTTGTCGGTGTTGATGATTTTGATGATAATAAAGGTTTTCAAGTAAAGGTCAGGTACGCCGCAAAAAAAGTTAACTGTTTTGTAGAAAGAATAAATGACGATGAGATCAAGGTAAGTTTTGAACAACCGCAACGTGCGGTTGCGCCGGGTCAATCGGCGGTTTTTTACCGCGAGGACGGAGTTATTGCTTTTGGCGGAACCATTGATAAAGCCTTTTAATGATTTGAGTTAATCGTAGCTTTTATTATTGTTGATAAAATGTTGTTAAAGCGAAAGACACATAATACTCCAAAGTTTTAGGAGGAACATAATGGAAGAATACAGCGTAAAGCTTTTAGAAATAGTTAAAGAGTTTTCATTAAAACCCATTTTTGAGCCTGAAGACATTGCAGAACGTGAAGTAGTTCGTATGGACGTTAGCCGTCCGGGTTTGCCGCTTTGCGGTTTCTTCGAGTTCTTTGAAGGCGGTCGTATACAGATTATCGGAAAGATGGAGACCAGTTATCTCTTTAGCCTATCCTCAGAGGAAAGATGCCGAGCACTTGATAATTTTCTTTCAAGAGGCGTGGTTTGTATCGTAGTTACTACGGATCTCGACATTTGCGATGAGTTAAAAGAGCTTTGCGCAAAATACAAAACTCCCCTTTATTCTACTTCCGATAACACATCAGCATTTACAGCTGCTCTTATTGCGTCTCTCAACATCTCGCTTGCGGAACGTATTACCACGCATGGTGTTCTTGTTGAGGTGTACGGTGAAGGTGTTTTACTTATGGGCGACAGCGGAATCGGTAAAAGCGAAACTGCTATCGAGCTCGTGAAGAGGGGGCACCGCCTTATTGCCGATGATTCTGTTGAAATCAAACGTGTTTCTGCTAAAACGCTTGTTGGCTCAGCTCCCGAACTTATCAGACACTACGTCGAATTAAGAGGAATAGGCATTGTAGATGTCAGACGTATTTTCGGTATGGGTGCGGTTAAGTTGACAGAAAAAATTGACCTTATCATTCATCTTGAGAATTGGATTCAAGGTAAAACCTATGAAAGATTTGGTTTGGATGACGAGCGGACAGACATTCTTGGTATTAAGATCCCGTCGATGACAATCCCTGTTCAGCCCGGGCGTAACCTCGCCATCATTATCGAAATTGCGGCGATGAACAACAGACAGAAGAAGATGGGTTACAATACCGCTGTTGAGTTCAATCGAAAGCTTATGGCTATGAGCGGACTTAATCCTGACGAATTTGAAGGTAACTAAATTGGAGGCAAATCTATGTATTACGTTGGTATAGACATGGGTGGAATGAGCATAAAGATAGGCATTTGTGACAGCGAAGGGAAGCTTTTTATGAAACGCAGCATTCCCACTCGATGCCAAGCCGGTGCAGATGCTATCGTTCACGACATGGTTGACGGTTATAAAGCACTTGTCAAAGAATTTGGGATTTCGGAAGACGAGGTTGAATACGTCGGAATTGCAAGCCCGGGTTCTGTTGAGCTTGAAAAGGGTGAAATTGTATACGCAAACAATCTTCCGTTTCTGCATTACCCAATTGTTGAAAAATTTATGGAGTTTTCAGGTGGAAAAAAGGTTTTTATTGAGAACGACGCGAACGCCGCAGCAAAAGGTGAAGCGGTTTGCGGCGCAGCAAAAGGATGTAGCGAAGCGGTGTTCATTACGCTCGGTACAGGCGTTGGTGGCGGCATAATCATTAATAAAAAGATCTATTCCGGTTTTAACTATGCCGGCGCTGAAATAGGTCACATGGTTATCCAACACCAAGGTAAGAAATGTACTTGCGGCAGAAAAGGTTGC
>JAFXKQ010000046.1 GCA_017531625.1 Clostridia bacterium
CCGGGGGACTCGTTCATCTGTCCGAAAACAAGCGCGGTTTTTTCAAGAACACCGCTCTCTTTCATTTCGGTCCAAAGGTCGTTCCCTTCACGGCTACGCTCACCCACTCCCGTAAAAATGGAATAACCGCCATGTTGCATGGCTACGTTATGGATAAGCTCTTGAATCAAAACGGTTTTACCGACACCCGCGCCGCCGAAAAGTCCGATTTTTCCGCCTTTTGAATAAGGCTCCAAAAGGTCGATAACTTTAATTCCCGTTTCAAGGATCTCTACTGCGGGTCTTTGTTCTTCAAAACCGGGCGCTTTACGGTGAATGCCCCAGCGTTCCGCTTCTTCACTCACAGCCTTGCCCCCGTCAATAGGATCGCCCAGAACGTTGAACATACGTCCGAGGGTTACCTGTCCCACAGGAACTTTGATGTTACCACCCGTGGCAACAACCTCCATACCTCGGGATAAAGCGTCGCTTTCAGAAAGCATTATGCAACGAACCGTGCCGTTATCGCAATGCCTTGCAACTTCCATAACCCGCTTTTGCCCGTTAACCGTGACTTCAAGAGCCTCGTTAATGCGGGGGAGTGTGCCGTTATCGAAGGCAACATCCACAACAGGACCTGAAATCTGTACAATTATACCTGTGTTCAAAACCCTGTCCTCCTTACTTAGCTTAACGCTTTTTCATCTTTGCGCCCGAAGATACCTCTGTAATCTCTTGGGTGATTCCCGTTTGTCTTATCCTTTTATACTCAACCTCTAACGAGGCAAGAATCTTATCTGCGTTCCTTCCCGCGGAACTCGTTGCCATCATACGGGCGGTCTGTTCACTGCAAAAGCTGTCAACAAGCGCACTGTAAACAAATCCCGTAAGATAACTTGGCATAACTGCATCGATGATCGCCTCAACCGACGGCAAAAACTCAAACGGTTGTTTCACCTTCTTTTCTGACTTCAACTCGAAGGAAACAGCCCTGCCCGAATCGGAAATTTTGCCCACCATCTTATTGTTACTCGCCCCACCCAAAAGGAATGAACGGTGGAACGGAATCAAACGCCTGGAAACCACCTTCTCCGTCATGCTGTTCTTCCAGTCGGTGTAAACAATAAAAATCTTGTCCACTTCGTTTTTCATAAACGCTTCAAGCAAAACCACGGCGATTTCCCTTGCTTCATGAAGCTCAGGTTCGTGAGCGTGGTGAACGAATTCCCGCACCACCGGAATCCCGTGCTTTTCAAAATAGTGTCTGCCGTAGTCCCCCACAACGTAAAGTCTGGCATTTTTGTTACGTTCAACAATGCGCATTGTTTCCTTAATGACGTTGTGGTTGTACGAACCTGCAAGTCCCTTGTCTGAAGTTATGACAAGACAAGCGTAAGGCCCGTCAGGAGCTTCGCCACCGTCCTCGGGATAAAAGAAGCGGTTTTCAAAACCCTTTACGGTACGAAAAATTCGCTTTATTTCGCCTTGCAGAGCATTGAAGTAAGGACGGGTAGCATCAAGTTCTTTTTTAGCCTTGCGCATTTTTGTTGAGGAGATGAGGTACATGGCATTGGTGATTTTCTGCGTATCCTGAATGCTGTCCATGTGATTTTTCAATTCTTTTAGATTAGGCATACGCTATCACCACCTTTTCGTTATGAACTACTTAAACCGCTGTAACTTTAGTCCTTTGAAAACTCTTTTGCAAACTCCGTAGCCAGTGTTACGATTCGTTCTTTAGCCGCATCACTTAAAACCTTTGTGCGTTGCAGTTCCGTCAAAACCTCGCTTGCATTTGCCTTAACGTACTCTAAAAGCCCATCTTTGTAATCGCCGATTCGGTTAAGAGGAATCCCGACCATCGCCTTACCCAAAGCGGCTGTAAGGAGTACAACCTGTTCCTCTTGGCTCAAATGACGGTACTGCTCCTGGCGAAGCAAACGCATAAGCCCCTGACCGTAAGCAAGCTGATTCTTGGTTGCTTCATCCAAATCGCTTGAAAACTGAGTAAACACTTCCATTTCCCGGTACTGAGCCAAATCAAGTCTGATAGCTCCCGATGCAGACTTCATCGCTTTAGTCTGTGCCGCGCCGCCAACACGGGAAACCGAAAGTCCAACGTTTACCGCAGGACGCTGACCCGAAAAGAACAAATCGCTTTCAAGGAAAATCTGACCGTCGGTAATGGAAATAATGTTAGTAGGAATGTATGCGGAAACGTCTCCTGCCTGCGTCTCCACAATGGGCAACGCAGTAATGCTTCCGCCGCCTAACTCGTGGGAAAGCTTGGCTGAACGTTCAAGCAAACGTGAATGCAAATAAAAAACGTCGCCCGGATACGCTTCTCGCCCCGGAGAACGCTCCAACAGCAAACTCAGCGCCCTGTACGCCACAGCGTGCTTGGAAAGATCATCATAAACGATTAGAACGTCTTTTCCCCGTCCCATAAAATACTCACCGAGAGCGCAGCCCGCATAAGGTGCAATGTACTGAATCGACGCAGACTCGCTGGCTGAAGCGTTTACAACCACGGTGTAATCAAGAGCACCGTTAGCTCTGAGCTTTTCAGCAAGCTGGGCTACGGAACTCGCCTTCTGTCCGATTGCTACGTAAATACAGATAACATCTTTCCCCTTCTGGTTGAGGATAACGTCGAGAGCAATAGCGGTTTTACCCGTCTGTCTGTCTCCAATGATAAGCTCACGCTGACCTCTGCCGATGGGAAACATAGAATCAATTGCCAAAATCCCCGTTTCAAGAGGAGTGTCCACCGGACTCCTTTCGATGATGCCGGGAGCCGGTCTTTCAACAGGAAAATACCCTGCCGACTTAATCTCTCCCTTTCCGTCGATCGGAAGACCGAGAGGATTAATCACCCTGCCGATAAACGCATCCCCCACCGGAACGCCTGCGGTTTTGCCGGTACGTCTTACGTAGCTGCCTGCCAAAACGCTGTCATCATCGTCGAAAAGAATGCAACCGATCTCGTTTTTTCTGAGTTCAAGCACCATCCCCTTGACGCCGGAAGCGAAAAGAACAATTTCACCGTAGGTAACCTTATCAAGACCGCTGACCGTTGCAATGCCGTCACCAACCGTAAGAACCATACCTACTTCTTCCGCTACGACATCGGGGCTGAAATTTTCAATAGTATCACGGAGCAAAGAAATGATGTCCGAATCCCTTTTATCGGAAGTGCGTTCCATCGCTTCTCTGAGCTGGCGATACTTCCCACTTACGCTCCAATCGAAAACCTCTGAATCCACAGCAAGTCGAAAACCGCCGCTGAACTTGTCGCTTTTTTCCCAAACAAGCTCAATCTGAGTGCCGTACTTGGAAGTCAAGTACGCCAAAAAACGTTCCCTTTGCTTTTCATCGGGAGCGACTGCAGAGTAAATGACAGCCTTCTTTGCGGAGGAATTAAGCTCACTCATTTTTGGCCTCCGTTTTCTGCCGCATCCAAAAAGGCATCGTATGCAAAGCCCTCAGACTGTTCTCTTAGAAGCTTTTCAGTGGCCTTTGCCGCCATGTCAACTATCTCTGTTCTCGCACTTTCGAGGATTTCTTCACGTTCCTTTTCTGCAGACTTGCGCGCAGAAAGAACAATGGATTCCGCCTGTGCTTTCGCCTTTGCAACCGTGGCTGCACTTTCCTCTTCAGAAGCTTTCATGCTTTCAGCTTTCTTTGCGGCAATTTCCTTTTCTGCGTTGCAAAGAAGCGCATCGTACTCGGCATGAACTTCCTCTGCATTTTTAAGTTTAGCTTTAGCCTCGTCATCAAGCTTACGGTAGTACTCTGTACGCTCGTCCATAAACTTCTTAACCGGCTTGTAAAGCAAAAAGTAAAGTCCGCCTGCCAAAAGCACGAAATTAAACAAATGTAACAAAATCTGTTGCCAATCAATATTTAAAGGGAGTCCCATAATCCCTTACCTCTCTTTCAATAAGAAGGGTTTGCCCTGAATTAACCGAGCAACTGTCGGTTTCACCCGACAAGTTGCGGAAAGAGGGAATCTTCCTCCTCCGTAACACCGTTTTCCCGTCGTTGAGACGGTTTACATCATGGCTGAATTTAAAGAACAAAGATTATAAGAATAGCAATAATAAGCGCATAAATAATAGCAGTTTCAATAAACACAAGTCCGAGCATAAGGGAGGTACGAATGCTTCCCTCTGACTCAGGCTGACGGGAAATTGCGGAAACCGACTTAGAAATAGCAATAGCCATGGCTATCGCACCTGCCGCCGCTGCGATGGCAATAACTACGCCCGCAGAAACAGCCTTTGTTTTGTCGAGACCTACGGAATCAGCATCTTCAACAACGTCAGCCTCTTCAACAGAAGCCGTAACGTCGGAAACCTCGTCAACGGACAAAACGTCTGCTTCGCCCTCAGCAAAAACGCTTACGCAAAAAACAGAAACAAGTACAAAAATAAGTACAAAACAAAGGGAAACTCTCTTGATCAAAGCATTCATAACATTATTTCCTCCGAAAATTAGTTTACTGAAAAATCTATTTCAAAAGCCGAAGCAAAAACCAGAAAGAGTTTTAAGCTTTAACTTTTTTAGCGTTTTTGAGCTTTGTTTTTTTAGGCTTTTTCTGATGAGGCTCAGAAACCTCGCCGTAGAATTTTGCGGTGAGCATGGTGAGAACGTAAGTCTGAATTACTGCGTGAATCAAAGTGAACAGCACCGCAACAATAACAGGAAGAACAAAGCTTAGCAACATGTAGTGATAAACAAGCTCAGTAACCAGCATTCCGCTGAGCAATGCACCGAAAAGACGGAAGCTCATGGAAATGGGAAGCGAAAAATCCTTCAATGCACCTCCAAGCCCTCTGAACCCATTGGTAACGATCCCCCCAAAAGGGATAAAACCGTAGGACATAAAGCCCATGGCAATGGCGGCGTTAATGTCCGCAAGCGGCGCAGGCAGCGCAATGGAATGCCCCTCTGTGGTAACTCCCTGCAAGCCGAACAGTTCGAAGATCGTGCTGATGAAAATGTACGTACCCGCAGCGAAGATGTAACCGCCCAAGGTCTGATTTTTGTGAGGACTGTTACTCTTTGCAAGGTTGTCGAAAAAGCCAACCGCCATTTCAAGCAGTAATTGCAACTTCCCGGGCACCCTTTTAAACTTTGGAATAACAAAGATTCGCAAAACCACAGCCAGCGCAAGGAGAACTCCCGTTACTGTAAATGCGGAAACCACCGCCGGGTTTACATCAAGAAACCCGAAAAAGCTTATTTTATTCTGTTCATGTAAAACTGCGTCAACCATGGTGTCCTGAATATTGCCGTGTCCCCCGTGGTCAGAACCGGAAAGCACAATGCCAACAAGCAACGCAACCACAAGAACCGCAACCGTGACAATCCCAATCAGCTTAGCTTTCTTGCTCATAAGCCTTACCTCTCAGTACAAGTTAAATGCGATACAAAACATAAAACCCCATTTTTCGCATCACGAATGCATTATATGCCTCTTTTTTGCAAAAGTCAAGGAGGCAAACGGGGCAAACCATTACTTTTTAGAGGTTTTCAAACGGAAAGACGAAAAATCGACCTCTCAGACATACGATTTGCTTTCAGTTTCTCAAAATTACCAAAACAAAAAAGCGCCTCAAACGGAGACACTTCGTAAAGAAGTTGTCTCCGTTTTTCTATATAAAGGAAAAACGACACTTTCGGTTAGTGAAAGTGTCATAGTGGGTTACATGCTTTGAGAAAGGTAAATACTCGCCGAAAATGAAGAATATTATTCTCGGCAGCTAAAGTGATATTGCAAACTAAAAGTTTGCAGTGATATTTGACCTGCGGTCAAGTTATATGAAAGCCTTGCGGCTTTCGTTATATTATATTCGCCCATAAACTGTCCGAAGGACAATACCACTTGGGCATAGCCAAATATAACTGCTAAGCAATATAACTCGCCGCCCGCGAATATAACTGTGGCACCTTCCTTACGGAGGGTGCCACAATGCTCAGG
>JAFXKQ010000007.1 GCA_017531625.1 Clostridia bacterium
AGAAAGAGTATGCTCAAGCTTGCTAAGGGTTACTGGGGTTCCAAGAGCAAGCACTTTAAGATGGCTAAACAGGCCGTTATGAAGAGCGGCAATTACGCGTTCGCAGGCAGAAAGCAGAAGAAGCGTGATTTTAGAAAACTTTGGATCACTCGTATCAGCGCACAGTGCAAGGTAGAGGGCATCAATTACAGCCGTTTCATCAACGGTCTTAAGAAGTCCAACATAGAGCTCAACAGAAAGATGCTTTCTGAAATTGCTATCTACGATAAGGAAGCTTTTGCAGCACTCGTTGACACAGCAAAAAAGGCTCTTGGAATTTAAGAAAAATTTATTGACAGACGTCGATTTTTCTGTTATAATGATTTCAATAATTTTTAGGGAAGCTCCCGTTTTATCGGAGGGAGGGAAGAAAAAATGGCAGAGATAAAAGTAAAAGAAAATGAGTCTATCGATAGCGCGCTTCGCAGATTTAAGAGAAGCTATCTCAGAAGCGGTGTTCAGGCAGAGCTTCGCAAGAGAGAGCACTACGAGAAGCCCAGCGTAAAGCGTAAGAAGAAGTCTGAAGCAGCAAGAAAGCGTAAGTTCAAGTAATTGACTGTTTTCGACTCACAGTTATTGAAACTGATTTATGCAAGCAAGGAACGGTTCGTCCGTTCCTTGCTTTTTTGTCGCCCTGTAACCATTTTATCAAAACAAAAAACGAAGGAACGAAAAAGGCTGTTGCATCGTTTCTAATGCAACAGCCTTTGTTGTTTTTCTGAAAATTTTATTTCTTTTCTGCGGGCTTTGAATCCTTAAGCTCTACAATGAGATTGTACGTGTCTGCATTCTTTGAGTCCTTGCAGAAATAGCCGGTACGTACAAACTGGAATCGCTCCCCTGCCTCAGCACTCTCAAGCGCCTTTTCTAAAATACAGCCCTTCTTGGTAGTAACGCTGTCGGGATTGAGGTAATCATCAAAGGTCTGCCCTTCAGGAATAGCACCCGTATTCTCAATGGTAAAAAGCTTTCCGTAAAGCTTAACATCAGCCTTAATGCAATTTGCAGCGGAAACCCAATGAATCGTTCCCTTGACTTTTCTGCCGTCAACAGGCGGATTATTTCTGCTCTCAAGGTCTGCGGTACAGATAATGGCACTCACTTCGCCGTTCTCATCCTTAATTACTTCCTTGAACTTAACAATGTAAGCACCCATAAGTCTGACTTCGCCGCCCGGCTTGAGTCGGAAATACTTGGGAGGCGGGTCTAAAGAGAAGTCGCTTCGGTCAATGTAAATCTCCTTCGTAAAGGCAACCTCACGTGTT
The DNA here is from genome assembly GCA_017531625.1 of Clostridia bacterium. Classification (GTDB taxonomy): domain Bacteria; phylum Bacillota; class Clostridia; order Oscillospirales; family CAG-382; genus SIG636. The sequence goes on from JAFXKQ010000007.1 coordinate 1,305, forward strand.
CCCGCTGTCTCATCGTTAGGATTGTTGGAAACGGAGAAGTATTCGGTCTTCCCTTCCTCGTAGTTCTCAACAATGAGTTTAATCGGGTCAAGAACCGCAATTCTGCGCTTAGCCTTTGCATTCAGTTCGTCACGAATGCAGTGTTCAAGAAGAGCGATGTCAACGATGCTGAAATTCTTTGCAACGCCGGCTTTTTCAACAAAATCAAAAATGCTGTTTGCCGTATATCCCCTTCTTCTCAAACCGCAAAGTGTAGGCATACGGGGATCGTCCCAACCGTCTACCGTACCTTCCTCAACGAGTTTTCTGAGATAACGCTTGCTCATAACCGTATTAGTTACGTTAAGGCGGGCAAATTCGTACTGGTGAGGCTTCTTCTCAAAGCCAATAGAATCCACAACCCAATCATAAAGCGGTCTGTGGTTCTCAAATTCAATGGAGCACATGGAATGGGTAATTCCTTCCAGCGCATCCTGTATGGGGTGCGCGAAATCGTAAAGCGGATAAATGCACCACTTGTTACCCTGTCTGTGGTGATCAGTGTGCAGAATTCGGTAAATCGCAGGGTCACGCAAATTCATGTTTGGAGAAGCCATGTCGATCTTGGCTCTGAGTGTGCAATGACCGTCGGGGAACTCACCGTTTTTCATTTTTTCAAACAGCTCAAGGTTCTCCTCAACGCTTCTGTTTCTGTAAGGACTTTCCTTACCTGCCTCGGTAAGCGTTCCCCTGTACTCGCGCATTTCCTCAGCGTTAAGGTTACAAACGTAAGCCAAGCCCTTCTTGATGAGAAGCACAGCGTACTCGTAGCACTTGTCAAAGTAGTCGCTGCCGTAGAAAATTCCGTCGGGTTTTGCACCGAGCCAAAGCAAATCCTGATAAATAGACTGAACGTACTCGTCATCTTCCTTAACGGGATTTGTATC
>JAFXKQ010000047.1 GCA_017531625.1 Clostridia bacterium
CAACAGAAAGCGTTTCCCCAAAGTGTTCTATGCGGGCATGCTTGAATACGACGGTGACAAGCACATTCCCTCCCACTACCTCGTAGCTCCTCCCGAAATCAGCAACACCTTAGGCGAGTACCTTGCCTCCAAAAAGATTAAACAGCTCGCAATAAGCGAAACTCAAAAGTACGGCCACGTTACTTACTTCTGGAACGGCAACAGAAGCGGCTACTTTGATGAGTCTGTGGAAGAATACATTGAGATTCCTTCGGACATCATTCCCTTTGAACAAAGACCCTGGATGAAGTGTGCGGAGATTACCGACAAGCTTATTGAAAAGATTGAAAGCGGCGATTACAGCTTCCTCCGTGTAAACTACCCCAACGGCGACATGGTAGGTCATACGGGTAACTACGACGCAACCGTAGTAAGCGTTGAAGCGCTCGACCTCTGCCTTGCAAGACTTCTTGCAGCCGTTGACAAGGCTAAAGGCATCGCCATCATCACCGCAGACCACGGCAACGCAGACGAAATGGTTGAAATCAGCAAAAAGACCGGCAAGCCCTCCCTCGACGCAGACGGTAAGCCCAAATCCAAGACCAGCCACACTCTCAACCCTGTTCCCTGCTTCATTTACGACAACTTCTACGCAGATAAGTACGAATGCATCGAGGGCAAGTACGGTCTTGCAAACATTGCCTCCACCGTTGCTACCCTTATGGGAGAAGAACCTCTCTCCGTTTGGGAAAAGAGCATGGTGAAAATCAAGTAATTAAGTTTTTTCGTTCAAAAACAGCGGTTTTGTTCGGTTAAACTGATTAAAGTCGTTTCCTTTCTTTGGCTCATTACCTTTTCTCTTCGGCTCAGGGGGCTGAACGCCCCCTGAGCACCGAAATGATTACCGTAGCAAAAAGCGGTCTAAACTTTAAACAGACGGACTGCGAAAAAAGGTTCGGAAAACGCAAAAGTCCATAAAAACGTTCCGTGCCCTTTTTCGGCAGACCGTCCGCCGATTTTAAATCCTTTTTCCCTTTTGTTGGAGGTCTTTAAATGCTTTTTTCCCTTTTTGGCAACGGCTTTGACAAAGATGCGATCGTTACGCTTCTTCTCAGTCTGCCCGTAATACTTATTTCTTTAACAGTCCATGAGGTGTCCCACGGCTTTATCGCTTACAAATGCGGCGACCCCACAGCAAGGAATCTGGGACGGCTTACGCTCAACCCCTTAAAGCACCTTGATCCCATGGGCGCTCTTTCCATGCTCCTGGTCGGCTTCGGCTGGGCAAAGCCTGTGCCCATCATCCCCAGAAATTTCAAGAAACCGAGACGTGACATAGCCCTCGTTTCCCTTGCAGGCCCCGTTTCCAACCTCTTGCTCGCACTTGTCAGCGCACTGCTTTATACGGTGTTTTTAAAGACGTTTTATCTCCTCTCGGACCTTTCGGGTTCCGTTTCGCTCAGCACCTTCCTTGACCTCGTTCTGGGAGGAAACGGCGCAAAAATTCTTTTGTACTCCCATTCCTGGCTTTTTCAAGCGTACTTTTCCAACCTTCAAATAGTTGTGCTTACCGTGTTCCAGCTTATGACAATGTTAAACATAGGACTCGCACTTTTTAACCTCATTCCGCTTCCGCCGCTTGACGGTTCCAAAATTCTCGCTTCCGTCCTGCCGCAGAACATGGCGGTTAAATACCTCAGAATAGAGCAGTACACGGGAATCATTTTTCTCCTTATCATCCTGCTTGGAAACTTTGGCGGCCCCCTCTCAAACCTCTCCGATTACTTCTTCTGGCCGCTCAACGCTTTAAGAGAGCTTTTACTGACTCTTTACATGAAGATTTTCTGGTTTATTTTGTAGCAGTTTTAGAAGTTTTCTTATCCGGTCTTGCCGAAGAAAAGAATGGACGTTTAGATGGAACAAACTCTCACCTTGAAAATCGAGCACTACGAAGGTCCTCTCGACCTGTTGCTTGCGCTCATTGCTAAAAATAAAATTGACATCCTCGACATTCCCATTGCGGAAATTGCAGAGCAGTACATGGCTTACATTGACGGCATGCGAGCCCTCAACATGGAGGTCACAAGCTCGTTTATTGCCATGGCGGCGGAGCTCATGCTCATTAAATCCAAAATGCTGCTCCCCAAGTCGGAGGACGAGGAAGACCCGAGAAAGCCCTTGGCAGATGCACTGCTTGAGTACCAGCGGGCAAAAGAGCTTGCCGTGTTCCTTAAAGAACAGAGCGACATTTACTACAACCGTTTTACCAAACCGCCCGACGAGGGTGACGGGATTTACACCAGGGAACACGCCGTACAGCTTTTGGTGGAGGCTTTTGACAGAATCAAATTCCGCCGCAATTCGCCAAAGGACGACCCCGTAGAGCTTTTCGAAAAATTGGAGAAAGAGCGGTTTTACACGGTAGAGGAAAAAATCGTTTCCGTCATGCGGTTCCTTTACAGTAAGGAACGCAAAGGCGAAGAAGCCGAGTTCTTAGAGCTTTTTGAAAAAGTTTCAAGCCGAGGCGAAATCATTGCGGTTTTCTTAGCGCTCCTCGAACTGGTCAGGGCGGGCAGAGTAGACCTAAAGAAGCGCAGACAGGACATTTTTCTTGTCCTTTCAAAATCACATTACAACGGTTAATTTTTTCATTAAATTGACAGAAGGAGGCGGTCAAGTTGCTTTCCAAAAACATTGAGGCGGTTCTTTTTGCGGTGGGCGCACCGGTTTCTATGGACAGACTGAAAGAGCTTACAGGCGCAGACGAAGCAGAGATAAACGAAGCTGTTTCAAGAATTGAAGAACGCCATTCCTCAGAGGAAAGCGGAATCTCTCTCATCCGCCTTGAAGATTCCTTCCAGCTTTGCACCAAATCCGACACGGGCGACTTGGTTAAACGTGCGCTGGAACTGAAAAAGGCACCTCCGCTTACAAAGGCGGCGCTTGAAGTTCTGGCAATCATCGCATACAACCAACCCGTTACCCGCTCCTTCATTGAGCAGGTCAGAGGCATTGATTCCTCTTACATTGTTGCTAATCTTTTTGAAAAAGGCTTAATCTGCGAACAGGGACAGTTGGATGCCCCCGGCAGACCAACCCTTTTCGGAACGACAGATGCTTTTTTGCGTTGTTTCGGTCTCGCCTCGCTCTCGGAGCTTCCGAAGGTGGAGCTTCCCAATCCGGAACAGCTTACCATGGCAAGCGAAAATTCCGAGGTTGCAAAAACCGAAGAACCGGAGCTAACGGTTGAACCGGAAGCACAAAACGGAGACCCGCTTACGCAGACAAGCGACGATTTATCCACCCCCACGGTGACAGCAGAATGACAGCTCTTTACGTTTTGGTTGGAATCGTGCTGTTTTTCCTGTGGCTTTTCACAAGAAAACTTTTTTTAAACGTGAGTTACTACCGTTACGAAAACAAGCCGGGGCTCGCCGTGCGGTTCCTCTTTCTCAAATTCAACTACTTCCTGGAGCTTTCAAAAAAAGGCGAAGCGGAGGAAGAGGACGAGCTTGACGAGGCGGTAAAACGCGCAAAGAAAAAGCGCAAAGAACAGCAAGGAGAGGAAAAGAAAAGCGAAGGAAAGGTAAGCATAAAAGAAGTTCTTCGCATCGTAAAAGCTTCCATTTCCGAGATTTACAGAAAGTTTGGGAAGTACCTCTTTCTTGAAAAATTCGACCTGCGCTTAAACGTAGCAACTGAGGACGCCGCAAGCACCGCCTTGCTTTACGGTGGGGTTTCTGCACTCTGCGCACCTCTCTACGCTTTTACCACGAGGATAAAACGCAAGAAAAAGGACTGCGTTTTTATGGAAGTTAAACCCGATTTTTACGCCGCAAGCATTGATGCGGCGGTTAACATTACCGTTTCAATAAGACTGTGGCAGGTGGTTTCCTGCCTCATTACAGCGTCCAAGGCTTACCTTAAGTTTTCCGCCTTGAAAAAGGGGAACAAAAAGGACGAACCAAACTCTTCCACAAAGGAGAACACACAATGAACGAAACTCCGCTTAATCAAATTATTGACGTATCTTTAAGTAAAATCGGCGAAGTCGCAGACGTTAACACGGTAATCGGCGACCCCATCACCTTGCCCGACGGAATCACCATCATTCCTTTTTCAAAGGTCTCCGTAGGTTTTGCTTCAGGCGGCGCTGATTACAGCTCCAAAGTGCCCGAAGCCAAGGACAGCACGCATTTCGCAGGCGGTAACGGCGCAGGGCTTTCCGTGACCCCCCTTGGGTTTATCATCATAAACAAAGGCGAGGTTAAGGTCGTTGACCTGAAAGCCCCCATCGCCGCAGCCGAAAATTCTGCAAACAACACCGTGAACAAAGCCTTTGATTCCATCAACGCAGTAGTAGATAAAGCTCCCGAGTTGTTTGCAAAAATCAAGGACAAATTCTCGAAGAAAAAGGGCGAAAACGCTGAAAACGCCGACGGCTTGGACAACAGCGAACTTACCAAAGCAGACGAAATCGGCATAGAAGTAAAGGAAGAATCCAAGTAAAGATTTCTAAACCCGATTCCCACGGCATAAAATGTTTTACAGCTTTGACTGTAATTTAAAAATGCCGAGGTTTTGGGATTAATGAAAAGGTTTCTTCTCGTTTACATTTCGGTTTGTCTTGTTATTTTAAGCTTTGTTCCTGTTTTTGAAGCAAAAACGGGGCTCAACGCCTTTACCCCCGGCTCTGTGGCGAGTTATGCCTTTTCCGGGAAAGACGGCGTGCCCGTGGTGGCAGAATCTGCCGTGCTGTTGGACGCAAAGACTAACAAGATTCTTTTTGCGTCCAACGCTCAAAAACGCCTTGGCATGGCGAGCACTACCAAGATAATGACAGCCCTCGTGGCGTTGGAAAGCGGAAAGCTCAAAGAAAGCTTTGTAATTCCGCCCGAGGCAACGGGAATTGAAGGCTCTTCAATTTATTTGATGACGGGCGAAATTTTCACCTTGGAGGAGCTTCTTTACGGACTGATGCTTGAATCAGGCAACGATGCCGCAACAGCGGTTGCCATAGCAGTTGCGGGTGACGTGGAAAGCTTTGTTAAACTGATGAACCGAAAGGCGCAGCAATTGGGGCTTTCCGACACCCACTTTGACAACCCTCACGGGCTTTCAAGTGAAAAGCACTACACCACGGCGGCGGATTTAGCGTTCCTTACAGCTTGCGCCCTTGAGAACCCCGAATTTTTAAAGATAGTTTCCACTAAGGTCTACCGACTTTCGTCAGAAGGTCGAAAATGCGAACGTTACTTTTCAAACCACAACAAGCTTCTGGGAAACTACGAAGGAATGATTGGAGTAAAGACGGGCTACACAAAGAGCACAGGCAGATGCCTTGTAACAGCAGCAGAGCGCGGCGACATGCGTCTTGTAGCGGTCACCCTCAACTCCTCAGATGACTGGAATGACCACAGAAGCATGCTGGATTACGGCTTTGGCGCATTTGAGGTCAAGAAAGTAGCAAGCAAAAACGAATTTCGCTTTGAGGTTGCGCTTACGGGCGGAGAAACAAAAACGCTTTACGTTTCAAACCCCGGTGAGGTTTCTTTATGTCTCCCGTCGGGGACAGAAATCAGAACCTCGGTTTCCCTCCCGCCATTTGTCTACGCACCGGTGAGCGAGGGACAGTACGTAGGCTCCGTAAGAGTTTACGCAAACGAAGTTTTAGTTGAAGAAGTCCCTCTTTGCGCGGAAAGCACCGTAAAACGTAAGAAACTGAGCTTTTTCGAAAAGCTTTTTGATTGAACATAAAAAATGGTAAAAAGGGACAGAGACGTTCTTCCGCCGTTTGCACGGAGAACTCACAAAAACTGATCCCGACAACCCAATTTCCACATCACGGCAGAAAGAAGACAGGAATCGTAAAAAAATGAGTACAAGACTTCAAAAATACATTGCGGATTGCGGACTTATGTCCAGACGTGCCGCAGAAAAAGAGATTGAAGCAGGGAACGTAAAAGTCAACGGCGTCACCGCCAAGATCGGTGACAGCGTAAACGACGGAGACAAGGTTACCCTTGGCGGCGCACCCGTGAAAAAGAAGGGTAAAAAGCTTTACTACATTCTCAACAAGCCTCAGGGCTACGTTACTACGATGAGTGACGAATTTGGGAGAAAAACCGTTGCAGAACTTTTGCCCGCCACCGCAGAAAGGCTTTACCCCGTGGGCAGGCTTGACAAAGACAGCGAGGGATTGCTCATCTGCACCAACGACGGCGACCTTGCAAATAAGCTCATGCATCCTTCTTACCACTTAAAAAAGACTTACCTCGTCAACTGCCGAGGCAACGTCTACGGCGACCAGGCAGACAGGCTCAGAGCCATGAGGAGCCTTGACGGTCAACCCATTGCGCCCGTTGACGTGGAAATAGTGAGCCGTTCCGAAAACGGGAGTGTGTTAAGATTCATTCTTTCCGAGGGCAAGAATCGCCAAATCCGCAGAATGTGCGAAGAAGCCGGGGTTTCGATAATGCAACTTAAAAGAGTGAGCATCGGCCCCATACGTCTTGATTCCCTCGCCGCGGGGCAGTGTAAACAGCTCACCCCGGAGCAACTTGAAGAACTGAAAAACGCATTAGAGAAGAAGATTTCCGCCCGCGCGGCGTTCGCAAAACGGGAAGCGGCAAAGAAAACGTCAAACGTACGGAAAACCTTAGGAAAGGCTGACACAAAGCAATCTAATAAAGCGGATGCATCCAAAAAAGTGAGAGAAGGTACTTTCAAAAGGACAAGCTCCTCCTTTTCCTCTGCAAAGACAGCCTCGGACAATCCCGCAAGGAAGAAATTCCGTTCACCTAAGGCAGATTAAAACACTGAAAACAGTTACCGCTGAAAGCAAAAGAGTTTTGGAGAAAGATTTATGATTACAACCAAACAAAGAGCCTACCTCAGGGGCCTTGCAAATAAAGAAGACGCCATCATCCAAATCGGTAAAAACGGCATCGGAGACAACCTCTTAAAAACGGTCAGCGATGCTTTGGAAGCACGTGAGCTTGTAAAGCTGACGATAATGGAAACAGTTGAAGAGAGCCCCAAAGAACTGATGACTCTGCTCACGGAAGCTTTGGGTTGCGAAGCGGTTCAGGTAATCGGCAGAAAGTTGGTTCTTTACCGTGAGAGCAAAGAAAACAAAAAAATTGTTTTGCCGCGATGAAGAAGGACATTATAGGTATTTTCGGCGGGACCTTTAATCCGCCGCACTTGACACACACCGCTCTTGCCAAAGAATTTGTAAAGCAGATAAAGCCGAAAAAGCTTTTGATTTTCCCCTGCTTTATGCCCCCGCACAAAGCGATGGCAAACGGTTCTGCCACTCCTGAGGACAGGCTGGAAATGGCCCGTCTCGCCTTCGGAGGAATCGAGGAAGCGGAGGTGTCCGACTTTGAGCTAAAGCGTGAGGAAAGCAGTTACACTTACCTCACGGTTGAGCATTTGAAAACTCTTTACAAAGACGAGGAACTTTGTCTGCTGATGGGCTATGACAACCTTTTCATCTTTGAAAAGTGGAGAAGATTTGAGTACCTGCTCCAAAACTGCCGTCTTGTAGTTGCCGACCGAGGCGAAGGCAACGATTCAAAGCTCAACGCTCAAGTTGAAAGACTTGAAAAGCTTTACAGTGCAAAAATCACCGTACTGAAAACAGAAAAAAACGCCGTTTCTTCCTCAAAAATCAGAGAAGCGTTGGAAAACGGCAACGAAAAAGACATTCCCATTGACAGAAAAGTTTTGGAATACATAAAAAATCGTGGGCTGTACGGCACGGGTAAAGAGTACGACCTTGAGGCGGTTTCCGCCGCGCTCTCCCACCAGTCCCCTAAAAGGCGCACGCACACGGAGGGAACAAAGGAAGCATCTCTCGCCATCGCAGAGAACCATTTCCCCCACCTCAGCAAAACACGGGTTGCAACCGCCGCTCTTTTGCACGACCTGACAAAGGAGCTGAGCTTTGAGGAACAGCTCGACCTTTGTTCGCATTACGGCATCCCCCTTGACGACCTTGAAAAACGCACGGGTAAGCTTCTCCACGCAAAGACGGGAGCTTACAGAGCGAGAGAGCTCTTTGACGTGGACGACGGGATTTTTAATGCCATAATGTACCACACCACGGGCAAAGCGGACATGAGCCCGCTTGAGAAAATTCTGTTTTTGGCAGATTTTATCGAACCAAACAGAAAGGACGAGCTTTGTGTTTCGATTAGGAACGCTTATCAAGATTTTCTCGCCGAAAACAAGGACACAGCACTTGACAGAACTTTGTTGCTTGCAACCGAAAAGTCTGTTAACGCCTTGACCGAGGAATCGAAAGAAGTCCACCCGCATACTATTGAAGCAAGAAACTTTTATTTAAGGAGTAATGCTGATGAAGGTATCTCTTGCGGGAGTAGACGGGAAGAAACGTGCTAAGCTGTACGCTTCCCTTCTGGCGGTGGTTCTGGTACTGACCGTAGCTTTTTCCGTTTATTACAGAAAGAACGCAGAAAGCAAAGACGCTTCGGACGATTCGGGAAGATTTTCTGCCTTTTTCCTTTCGTCCGAACCTGACCTTGAGCAAAACCAAAGCGCAGAGAGCGCATCCCAACCGATTGAAGAATCCCAAGGCGCATCCGAGGGAAGAGAGGGAATGAACCTTCTGCTTCTTGGGAAAGATTACGACAGCTACAAAACAGACGTTGTGGTCTGCGTTTCCTTCAACTTTGAGGACAAGACCGTTTCCGCCTTGCATCTCCCCAGAGACACCTACGTGGTTGACGGAGATTACAGCGGAAGAATCAACACCTTGCTTCCCCGTTACCGCACACAAGCCAAAACGGCGGGGTCGGAAGACGCCCTGCATGAGGGAATCAAGCTTCTGGAACAAAAGCTGTTTTCGGATTTCGGCATTCAAACGGACGGTTACGTTTTCGTTGACCTCGATGCGGTGGAAACCATTACAAACGCCGTTGGCGGAGTAACCGTGGAAATTCCTGCCGACATCGACTACGAGGACAAGGAACGGGAGATTTCACTACACTTGAAGGCGGGAAAAACTCATTTGGACGGAAAAACGGCAAGTGATTTTGTCAGATACAGACAGGGTTACCTTCAGTCGGACATCGGCAGAATAAACGCACAAAAGCTTTTTGTTGCCGCATTTGTAGACAAACTCTCATCTTACGACAACATCTCCTCGCTCCAAAAAGTGGTGACGGCTCTTACGCCTTATCTCACCACGGATTTAGAAGCAGAAGACCTTTTGTACCTTGCAACGAGCCTTTGCATGACGGACGCAGAAAAAATCGTGTTCTACACCGCCCCGGGTAACGGAATCGAAAAAAACGGTGCTTCCTACTACGGTGTTTACAAGGATTCTCTGTACGGGATTTTGAAGGAAGCCTTTGCGGTTGAAGTAAATGCGTCTTCCCTCGGAATCGAAGATTTTTCCCACGTTAAAGGGGGCTACACGGACACAGCAGGCATTTCCGTCAAAGCTCTGACCGAAAAAGGGGTTGAAATCCCCGTTTTCAGCAAAAAATAAGCTTGAAAAAAACCATCCCGCTTACAAAGTTTTTTCAAAAGGAAAACAAAAGCTTTATTAGCTTTGTAAAAACTTATAAATTTAATCAAAGGTGATACCACTTCCAAAGAAAGGAATTTTTGATATGAAGGACGCTAACAACAAAGAAGCTTTGGCTTCCAATCAGGCAAAGGATTTAGCTGAGGCAATCGCAAAGATTTTGGACGACAAAAAAGGTATGGACGTTACCGTTCTTGCGGTAGGAAAGCAGACCGTGCTTGCGGATTACTTTGTTATCGCAACGGGTACCTCTTCAACCCACGTAAACGCTCTCGCCGACGAGGTAGAATTCAAGCTTAAAGAGGACAGAAGCCTTGAACCCGGCCACATTGAAGGTCACGGCGAATGGGTTCTCCTTGACTACGCTTCGGTAATCGTTCACATTTTCACCAAGAACGCAAGAGAGTTTTACAAGCTTGAAAAGCTCTGGAGCGACGCAGGCGTTGTGGCTGAGCACGTTTCCGAAGAATAACCAAGTTTTTCGTTTGACTATCACTTTTTAAGTAAAGATAAATACGCAATTTGAAAAGAGAGGAAGTTTTTTCTATGAGATATTCACATAAGGACATCGAGAAAAAATGGCAAGACATCTGGGATGAGCAAAAGGCTTTTGCCGCTACAGAGGACAGAAGCCGCCCCAAGTTTTTTGCCCTCGTTGAGTTCCCTTACCCCTCGGGTGCGGGACTCCACGTAGGCCACCCCCGCCCATACACGGCCCTTGACATCGTGGCAAGAAAGCGCAGAATGAACGGCTACAACGTACTTTTCCCCATGGGTTGGGACGCTTTTGGCTTGCCCACGGAAAACTATGCTATAAAAAACAAGATCCATCCCAGAAAGGTTACGGAAAACAACGTTGCACGTTTCAAGTCACAGCTTAAAGCTTTGGGACTGTCCTTTGACTGGGACAGAGAGATCAACACCACCGACGAAGACTACTACAAGTGGACCCAGTGGATCTTCCTCAAGCTCTTTGAAATGGGCCTTGCATACAAGAAGGAAATGACCGTTAACTGGTGCCCCTCCTGTAAGGTAGTTCTGGCTAACGAGGAAGTAGTAAGCGGCGGTTGCGAGCGTTGCGGTGCAGAAGTAGAAAGACGTGCTAAATCTCAGTGGATGCTCAGAATCACCGAGTACGCAGACAGACTCATTGACGACCTTGAAACCGTTGATTACATCGAACGTGTTAAAGTTGCGGAAAAGAACTGGATCGGACGTTCCTACGGCGCAGAAGTCAACTTTGAGACCTCTACGTCTGACAAGCTTAAAGTTTTCACCACCAGACCCGACACTCTTTTCGGCGCTACCTACATGGTTATAGCTCCCGAGCACCCCTACATTGAAAAGTGGAAAGAAACCCTCAAAAACTACGACGAGGTAATTGCATACAAAGAAAAAGCCGCTAAAAAGAGCGACTTTGAACGTACGGAAATGGTTAAAGAGAAGACGGGCGTTAAGCTTGACGGCGTTCACGCAATCAACCCCGTTAACGGCAGAGAGATCCCGATTTTCGTTTCTGACTACGTTCTGATTACCTACGGCACGGGTGCCATCATGGCGGTTCCCGCCCACGATGAACGTGACTACGATTTCGCAAAGGTCTTTGACTTGCCCATCATCGAAGTTGTGGCAGGCGGCGACATCGAAAAAGAAGCGTTTACTGACGTTCAGACAGGAAAGATGGTCAACAGCGGCTTCCTTGACGGCTTAGAAGTTGCGGAAGCGAAGGAAAAGATCATCGAATTCCTCACAGAAAAGGGAATCGGCGAGAAGAAGGTTAACTTCAAACTCCGTGACTGGGTCTTCTCCCGTCAGAGATACTGGGGCGAGCCCATCCCCTTGGTTCACTGCGAACATTGCGGTTGGCAGCCCATTCCCGAAAACGAGCTTCCTCTCACACTCCCCGAGGTTGAGAGCTACGAGCCCACCGACACGGGCGAAAGTCCACTTGCCAACATGACGGATTGGGTTAACACCACCTGTCCCAAGTGCGGTGCGCCCGCAAAGCGTGAAACCGACACCATGCCTCAGTGGGCAGGTTCTTCCTGGTACTACCTCAGATACTGCGATCCTAACAACGACAAAGCCTTTGCTTCCAAGGAAGCGCTTGATTACTGGCTTCCCGTTGATTGGTACAACGGCGGCATGGAACACGCAACTCTCCACTTACTTTATTCACGTTTCTGGGCTAAGGCGCTTTACGACCTCAATCTCATTCCTTGTACCGAGCCTTACAGCAAACGTACCTCTCACGGTATGATTCTCGGCGAAGACGGCGAAAAGATGTCCAAGTCCAAGGGCAATGTTGTTGACCCCAACGATGTTGTTGA
>JAFXKQ010000048.1 GCA_017531625.1 Clostridia bacterium
ACAATGAACCTTACCCTCGGTCAAAGCAGAAACTTCTTCGCCATCCTCTACGGACAAGAGCTCTAAATTCTTGATTTTGGGCGAGCCGAGAGCAAAGCAGTCATTAGCTACAAGCACCGCTTTATCGCCCTCAAAGCTTTTCAAAGCGTAAGGACCCGCACCGAGCGGTGCTTCGTTCTTGCTCTCTAAATGCGCCATAAACTCTGCTCTTTTGAAGTCAGCCCCGTTTTTGTCAAGCGGTCCGCTGTAACCCTCTGTGTAGTAGTGCTTAGGAGCAACCCAAAGATTGAGCTTTACAGCCGCCAAAGGATCAACACCGTCAATAACCACCTCAAAGCAATCACGGCTTACGCCATCCTCACACTTAACCGTGCTGAAGCTTATGCCGCTGATGCTGTTAACCTTTCCGCCTTCTTTACCGTACGCATCTTCCAAGTAGAGTGCGGTAATGTATTCCTCAAAATCTTTATCTACACTTTCAACGTTTACCCCGCTCTCTGTAAAGTCGTAACCGTAAACGCTGAAAATCAAATTCCAAAAATCTTCCGCCGTAGGGCAAGCAGAATCAAGCTCGTAGCTGTTCCCTTCAAAATCTTTAAAGGTCTTGCTCCACGTAATCACTGACTCTCCGTCGGTCTCGGAAACGCTGTGTTCCAATTCGCCGTAACCCCAAACAGCCATTGCAAAAGGAATCTTCAACGCCTCGTTTTCGGCAAGAGCCGAACGGTCGTAAGCCCCGAATTTCTCGTCAACAAACGCAGAGTAGTTATCGTAAATGTAATCCGCTATCCCCTGTGCAAAAGCCTTTCCTGCGGCATCTATAAAGCTCCAATAACGTTCCTGCTCCGAGGGGTTAACTCCCACCGCCGCAGGGAAAGCGAGATTCCCCTCGCTGTTTTTGTAAACTCCCGCTTCAAAGATCTTGTGGGCTGTGGAGCTGTACTTTTCCAACACCTCGGACTTTGCTTGATTTCTGTACTCCTCAAGCCCTCTGATGGAAAGTGTAGCAAACTCAGATTCACCGCTGTAAAGGGGATCGCAAAGGACATAAACCGAAAACGCCAAGTCCTCCGCAGTAACGGGAGAGCCGTCGCTGAAACAAAGCCCGTTTTTAAGCACAAAGCTGTAGGTAGTGCTTTCGCCGTCCCCATTTACTTTCTGCTCAAAGCTGTATGCATAGGAATTGTAATCCACCCCAACGCAAGGAACACCTTTGCTGTCATAGGAAAGCAAGGGAAGCTGAGTCAAACCAACAACATCGCTGTCGCCCTCCGAAATCGAAAAGAACGGGCTGAACTTACCGTCAAACGCACCCGTAGCCAAAACAAGAGCCTTGTCCTTGTTGTTTCCGCTTCTGGGTGTTTCGAAAACGTCGTATCTGTCCGTCGGAACGTCAGGCGTAACCACCGTTTCAACGTCCCCCGACTCCTCGACTCCCTCAGAACCCGTGCTGAGGTCATCAGAGAGTTCAGCGCTCGCTGAACCTTCGGAATCAGCTCCGGAACTTTCCGTCTTGCTGTCATTACACGCCCCTAAGGAGAGTAACATGCTTACCGCAAGCAAGAGCAAAAGGAAAATGGAGCACCATTTTTTCATAGTATTTCCTCCGTTTAAACATTGTTTCAAACAAGGTATTATACTACATTTTGACACGTTTTTCAATAGTTAAAGCAAACTAAAAAACAAGGCATCTACCCGTTGGCAGATGCCCGTTTAAACACTTTTAATAAAAGTAATTTTTTTCAACCCAAACCGCTGTTTATTGCTTTGAAAAGCGTCAAGGTTAAAGCTAATCTTCTAAAGCTCCCTAAGGTTTAAGCCTCTAAAGCCGCTCTGACGATTTTAAGCTGTTTTTCCACGGAAGGAACACTGGTTCCGCCCTCAGAGGAACGCTTATTTACGCAAGTTTCAAGACTGATTGCTTCATAAAGGTCAGCTTCAAAGAGTTCGCTTTGTTTTTTGTACTCGTCAAGTGAAAGCTCATCAAGTACAACGCCTTTTTGAATGCAAAGTGCAACGATTCCGCCTACGGTCTTGTAAGCTGTGCGGAAAGGCATTCCTTTCTTCGTGAGGTAATCCGCAAGGTCTGTTGCGTTAATAAATCCGCCACCCGCTGCCTTGCGCATGTTTTCGGGTTTAACACGCATTGTAGCGATCATGGGAGTCATGATGGTGGTGCAAGCGGAAACCGTGTCCAAGCTGTCGAAAATTGCTTCCTTGTCCTCTTGCATGTCCTTGTTATACGCCAAGGGTAAGCCCTTAAGCATTGTAAGGAGGGCAAAAAGATTGCCGTACACCCTGCCCGACTTGCCACGGATAAGCTCTGCCATGTCGGAATTTTTCTTTTGTGGCATGATGCTCGAACCCGTGGTGTAAGCGTCATCAAGTTCCACAAACCCAAACTCCCAGGACGACCACAGAATGATTTCTTCGGAAAGACGTGAATAATGCATCATCACGATGGAAAGAGCGCTCGCCGCCTCAACGCAGAAGTCGCGGTCGGAAACCCCGTCAAGGCTGTTAGGCACAACGCCGTCAAACCCAAGGGCTTCAGCCACCGCCCTGCGGTCCGTATCGTAAGTAGTGCCGGCAAGGGCGCAACAACCAAGGGGCGAATAATTCATTCTCTTAACTACGTCCTGAAGTCTGTCAATGTCCCTGAGAAGCATAAAAGCGTACGCCAGTAAATGGTGCCCAAACGTAATGGGTTGCGCTCTCTGGAGGTGGGTGTACCCCGGCATGATGGTTGCTTTCTGTTCCTCCGCTTTGTCAGCGAGGGCGTTAACAAGCGATTTTATTTCACCGATGAGCTCACCGAGAGCGTCACGCATGTAAAGCCTTACGTCGAGTGCCACCTGATCGTTACGGCTTCTTGCGGTGTGAAGCTTTCTGCCCGCATCACCGATGCGTTCCGTAAGTACGGACTCAACAAAAGTGTGAACATCCTCGCTACCCATGTCAACCTCAAGGGAACCGTCCTCAATTTCAGCAAGGATGACAGCCAAGGTGTCAATAATTTTTTCAGCGTCCGCCATGGGGATAATGTTTTTTGCGCCGAGCATTGCCGCATGCGCCATAGAACCCTTAATGTCCTGCCTTATCATGGCGGAATCCACGGCTATTGAAGAATTGAAATCATCTGCCGCCCTGTCGCTTTCCTTAGAGAATCTTCCGGCCCAAAGCTTTTCCATAAAAAATGCCTCCCATATCCAAAGAGGCGAGCGTAAAGGCCCGCCTCGAAGGTAAAAATCTGTGAATGTGAAATTACTGAATGGCTAAAATGACTAAGCCACTGAATTACTTAGCAGCGTCCTCAAAACGCTTCTGAGCCTTAGCTCTGACAGCGATAGGAAGTCCGAAGAGGTTAATGAAGCCTGCGGAATCCTTCTGATCGTAAACCTCATCCTCGTCGAAGGTAGCAATCTCTTCGTCGTAGAGGGAGTACGGAGAGGTAACCCCTGCGTTAATCATGTTGCCCTTGTAAAGCTTGAGCTTAACGTCACCTGTAACTGTTTCCTGGGTCTTGTCAACGAAAGCGGAAAGCGCCTCTCTGAGAGGAGTAAACCACTGACCGAAGTAAACAAGCTCTGCAAAGCGTTCAGATACGAGCTTCTTGTAGTGCTGAGTATCTCTGTCGAGGGTGATGGTTTCGAGAACCTTGTGAGCTCTGTAAAGGATAGCTCCGCCGGGAGTCTCGTAAACGCCACGGGACTTCATTCCCACAAGGCGGTTTTCAACAAGGTCAGCAAGACCGATGCCGTTAGCACCGCCAAGCTCGTTGAGTTTTTCAACGATTTCAACTGCGCCAAGCTTGACGCCGTCGATGGCAAGAGGAATGCCCTTTTCAAAGCTGATGGTAACGTAAGTAGCTTTATCGGGTGCCTGTTCGGGAGAAACGCCCATTTCAAGGAAGCCTTCCTTGTTGTACAAAGGCTCGTTCTTAGGATCTTCAAGATCAAGACCCTCGTGGGAAAGGTGCCAAAGGTTCTTGTCCTTGGAGTAATTGGTTTCTCTATTAATCTTCAAAGGAATGTTATGAGCTTCTGCGTAATCGATTTCTTCGTCTCTGGACTTGATGTCCCACTCTCTCCAAGGAGCGATGATCTTCATTTCAGGAGCAAAAGCCTTGATAGCGAGTTCAAAACGAACCTGGTCATTACCCTTACC
>JAFXKQ010000049.1 GCA_017531625.1 Clostridia bacterium
AGGTTTTTCCGCCGTAAGGTCGTTTCCGCCGAAGGATTTATCTGTCCCAAACGGCAGGGCCTTTTGCCTCAAGGTACTCCTTGGCAAGAATGGAGTAAAGCTTGTAGCTCTTGTACTCGCCCTTTACCACGATGGAATTTCTGAGAACGCCCTCAAAGCTCATTCCCACCGCCGTGGCAAGACGTTCGGAAGCCTCGTTCCCAACGAGAATCCTCGCTTCGATGCGGTTAAGCCCAAGGGAACGGAACCCAAGCTCAAACACGGCGTTAACCGCCTCCCGCATCAAGCCCTGCTTACGGTACTTGGGAGAGAGAACGTAACCGATTTCCGCCTTGTTGTTGAAACGGTCGATTTGGGCAAAACCTACGGTTCCGATGAAAACGCCGTTTTTGAGGTTAACGCCCCACTCTCCGCAAAGCCCCTTGCGGTACTGCTTTTGCAGGAATGCAATGTGCCCCTTGGTTTCGTCAAGATTAAGATGGGGCGACCAGAGCAGGTAACGCGAGGTTTCGCTCAGACAGGCGTAGTCGTACATGTCGTAAAGGTTTTCGGGTGCAATTTTCTTAAGAACCAAACGTTCCGTTTCGATAACGGGAAGATTGGAAAAGATTCTGCGAAAAACCTTGTCATCCATAACACGCCGCCTCCCTTAAACCTTAAAGAGCCTTAAAAATCTTAAACGCCTTTAAAAGCCTTTTGCCAATGCCTTTGATAACATATTATAACGCCTTAGGGTAAAAAGTGCAAGAGAATTCTTAAAGCGGAACTAATCGGATTCAGCCTTAGAATTTTGGGATTCGCCTTTACCGAGGTTTCTGTCCGCCCACTCATGAAAATCGGCGCTTACCACGTGGTAACACATGGTTTCGCTGTCATAAACCAGCCACTGACCTTCGCCTTCGGTTTTTCCGTCAAGGTTACTCTCGTAGCAAGTGTATTGCAACTTCAAGCCCTCCTCGGTCTCCACCACCAAGCCGTCCAGCATGTATTTTACCCAATTCGAGGAACTGACGCTCTTGTCGCCGTCGGGGGTGGTGATGACGATTTTTTCGCCGTCTGCGGTGGTGAGATTTTCCAATTCATTTAAAGTGTAGGATTTGAAACCGATCATTTCATTGTAGAAAACAATCAGCTCCTCAGGGTCCGTGACCACCTTACCGACTTCACCGTAGTTCACGGGAGCATTCAAATCCGTTCCTATGGTTACGCTTTTAATGTCCTCGGGACTCTCAATGCCGTACACTTCAAAGGATTCGGTCAAAGGTAAACCCTCTCCGTACACGTCCGTGTGGTAAGAAGTAAACAAAGCCGCTTCGTACTCGTCGCCCATTCTGAAAACCCTTACCGCCTTGCTGTCCGTGCCAACGTAGGTCATAAGCTCAAAGTCCGTCTCATTCTCCGTGGGCACGTAACAGCTCGATTCGACGCCTTCAATAAAACTGCTGTGCTTGAGGTAGGTAATGGAAGTCCCTGCGTGCTCCTTGGTAATCTCCTCGTAAATTCCGTTCTTTGCAAGAATTTGTGGGTCGTCAATGATTTCGTAGTAAGCGTTGTCGTAATCAATCATGTTCATAACGCAGTCGGTAACAACGCTGTCATCCGGCCCTACCCTGAAATGCCTTGCCAGCACAACGCCCGCCACGGACACGAGAACAAAGCACGCCGCCACGGCACCGAAAACCTTTAGCTTCTTTCTTTTATCAACCTTGTATTCCGCCGCTTCGGCAATCAACGTTTCATCAAGACCTGTCAAAGCCTCTGCAAGCTTTTCCTTTTTTGTTTTCATAAGTAGATTTCCTCCTTTTCGAGATGCTTTTTCAGCTTTTCACGGATTCTGGAAAGCCTGAGCGAAACGCTGTGCTCACCCATCCCCAGACTTTTTGCAATCTCGCCCACGGAATCGGAAAACCAGTAACGCCTTACAAAAATGACCCTGTTCTTTTTGTCCAGCTTTTTAAGGAATCCGTCAAGTGACACGGCAATCGCCCTGGAATCGCATTCCCTCTCAAGGGTTTGAGCCGTGGGGAAGCAATCCTCCAATTCCTCAAAAGCCACGTCAAAAACGCTGTTGCGTTTAGCTGCAGAATTTGTACTGCGTTTTTTCAAAGCCTGATTCCGCACAATGCGAGTAACGTAGGAAAGCAAGGGAGCGGGACGTTGAGGCGGTACTGTGTTCCAAACTCCCAAAAACGCATCGTTAACGCATTCCTCCGCATCGAGCCTGTCGTCCAAAATGTTAAAAGCGATTCTGTGGCATAAAGAGCCGTACTTATTCGATAACTCGGAAAGAGCCTGTTCCGAGCGCTCAAAGAACAAATCTATGATCCTGTTATCCTCCAAAACTCTGCCACCGTCCTTTCTGCCTCACAAATACACTACGCATTCAAGAGGAAATCTCTCTCATTTTTTGAAAAACATTTCAAGCTTTTTTTAAAAGCTTACCACATTATCAGGTTTTAGACAACAGCCAATTTGAGGAAAAGCAACGTTTAACAGCTTGCAAAAAACAATCGCCCATTAAAGCCTTGCAAAATGCAAAGGATTTGCAAACATTTGCAAACAAATGTTGATAAATTTCCGTGTTTATGCTTGACGATTTTCCATGATTGG
>JAFXKQ010000008.1 GCA_017531625.1 Clostridia bacterium
TGGATAAAGTGGCAAGACGGCAACAACACCGTTCTTCCCAACCTTGCAAATACCAAACTTATGACTTCAAGCACAAATTATTATCAGCAGGCAGCATTCGGTATAGCAGCGGAAACGTTAAATTATACTATAGACGGCGAGTATCAGTTTGAGTTTGATTCAGCCTTTGACAGCATCAACCTCTTTAACGGTATGTACGGCAAAACCAGCACAGAGCTTGCAACAGCAAGAAACAGCGGTAATCCGGCAGGCGCTACGATGGGTAAGATAGCATACGATTACGATATGACCTATGTGAGAAACGGCGATAAACTCACTCTCAGCAGCGTTACGGGTACGGATATGTATTCCAACGGAAAGTACAGCGGTCTTCCCGGTGGTTCCAACGGTTCTGCTTCCGGCAAGGATAATCTCCAGTATCTCTCCTATGTGCACTACAAGCAAAAGACCGATACCTTTGCGGCTACGCCTACCAACAACTTTTTCCCTATGGATAACGTCTATTTCTTGGACAGAATGCTTAACAGTACTTCTGTTAAAGGAAGAACCGATGCCGACGGCTTGTACATTCTTTCAAGCTTTGGCAAACTCCAGACCGACACAGGTGTGATTGCAACCGAACGTAGGACGGGACAAACCGGCGGAGACAGCAGCGGTAATTACGGAACATTTTATGTAACGAGCGGCACACCTTCAGAGCCCTACTCAATGGTTTCTAACGATGACCATTTCGCACACAACAGTTTCTTCGGTATGCATGATGAGCTTAAGTTTACCATCCCCGAGGATTACTGCGGACCTCTTGAGTTCTTCTTCTACGGCGACGACGACATGTGGGTGTACCTGGACGGTCAGCTTATCTGTGACATCGGCGGTGTACACAGTTCAATAGCAGAGTACGTTAATCTTTGGGACTACATTGACACAGGCAGCGCTTACAGCACGTTAGCAAGGGCTACGGGCAGTGAAGAGCATACGCTCAGCATCTTCTACACCGAGCGCGGTGCGTACGGTTCTACCTGTTACGTAAGCTTTACTCTTCCTGTTGCTTCCACGGCTCCCCGTGCTATCGGCGTTTCCAAGGAGGCTGTCAGAATCAACAACGCTGTCGTTGAAGACGTTTACGAGGACGATTTCACCTTTAACGTAAGCTTCTATAAGGCAGACGATACTGAAAACCCCGTCAATACAAGTGTTGAGCTTACCTACCACAAGACACTTGTTAACGGTGATGTTCAGGAAGTGAGTGTAACCGAAGTTCCCTTCAACGTCAACCTCAAGAGCGGCGAAAGCTTTATTATGCAGAATCTGCCCGAGGACTATGCGTTCTTCTCCGTTGAGGAAACAGGTGCATCCGGTTCACGTATCAAAGGCTCGGACGGCAATTATTTCGAGCCTGGTGAAAACGACAACCACATACATTACTACACCACGGACATTGAAGCTACCGGCGGTTTGGTAGATACGGATGCAAGGACGGCTACGTTGGTTCCCATCGACGCGTACAACATCGCTACTGCCAGATTTACCAACATCCCCGCTGTAAGCGAGATGCCTGAGACGGGCGGCGGCGGTATCATGTGGTTTATGCTCATCGGTTTCGCTCTCACGGTTATTCCTATGGGTGCGGGTATCTTCTCCACCGTCAAAAAGGCGAAGAGGTTCCTCGCTAAGTAAGAAAAACGTGTTCAACTTGGCAGATTACTGAGAAAGAGTACAGACAAGACGAACCGAGGCGAGAACTGTACCAAGTTACTGTGAGCCGAGGTTCGTTTTGAACGAAAAAATAAGGTAAATAGCAGAAAAATCGGGGCATTGCCCCGATTTTTCAACTTTAATGCAGTAAGTTTGTTTTTATTTTTCGTGCTCTGTGCCTTTGTCAGCGGTCTGAAGCGGAAGCTCCCCTAAGAGCTTCCGCTTTCCTTTTGCCTTCTCACACCTAAATTTACTATTGCTTATCACTCCGTTTTGTGATACAATACATTTGTATCAGTTTATCTTGCGTTGTTATGCGCGCCTTTGCCGTTACGTTTCAGTTTCGGCGGTTTGCGCAGAAAATGGAGTTTTTATGAGGATTATTACAGGCTCCGCCAAGGGGGTTAAGCTTTCCTCCCTTGACGGTCTTACCACGAGACCCACATCCGAGATGGTTAAAGAGGCCATCTTCTCGGCCATTCAGTTTGACGTTCACGGCGCCCGTGTTCTCGATTTGTTCGGCGGAAGCGGTCAGTTAGCCCTCGAAGCTCTCAGCCGCGGCGCAGAGTCTTCCGTTATCGTTGATAACGAGAAGAAGGCGGCGGAGATCATCCGTGCCAACGCCATGAAGGCAAAGCTTTTTGACCGTGTCAGGGTTCATTGCGCTGATTGGAAGGCTTTTTTGAAGACTGCCGCAGGAAAAGACCGCTTTTCTTTGGTTTTCCTCGACCCGCCTTACAAGGACGGCTTCATTGACGAGGTTCTTAAAAAAATTTTTGATGCTGACATTCTTTCCGATGATGCTATTATCGTGTGCGAAAGCGCTGAGGGCGGAATTCCTACTCCCAGAGATGACTTCTCCGCTAAACTTTACCGCTACGGTAAGACCTTTGTTACCATCATCAAATCCGCTGAACTTGACGCTTAATTCCGTTTTGTTTTTTGTTCCTGCGCTTGGGGGTGCATTTGTTTTATGAAAGTTCTTTGCTTGGGTAGCTTTGATCCCGTTACCTCGGGCCATTTCGATTACATCAGCCGTGCCGCTTCTCTTTTTGACCGTGTTTGCGTTGGCGTGGCTGTCAATTCCGATAAAAATTACATCTTTTCCAGAGAGGAACGCGCGGAGTTTTTAAAGCTTGCTTTTAAGGACTTCCAAAACGTGGAGATTGCCTTCGTTGAGGGCTTCGCCGCTGACGCTGTGAAGGCTACCGATTCCGATGCCATCCTTAAAAGCGCCAGAAATTCTGAGGACTTCTCCTACGAAGCCCAGATCGCTTCTCTCAACCGTTCCGCTTGTGAGGTGGAATCCGTGATGATGTTCCCAAGTCCTGAGTTTGCTCACGTAAGCTCTACCGGGGTCCGTGAGTTACTGAAGTATGGCAAGTCCATCTGCGGGTTCGTTCCTGAGGGGACGGAGAATTTAATTCGTGAGTGCTATGACAGAAAGGGGAGCAAAAAGCTTTGAAAAAGAAAATTTTAGTTGTGCTTTGCGTTGTCCTTTTGCTTTCGTGCGTCCTTTTTTCCGTGGTTGCTATGGCTTCCGATTCCAAAGACGAAAACGTTAAGGAGCTTTATTCCCTTTCGTCCCCGTCTCAAAAGGCGGCTGTTGCGGCTGCTTACCTTTACAAGGACGCTCACGAAATCGTGCTTTCTGTTCCTTACGCCACGGTCAACCTTACGCAAATCGCTATTATGAAGATCCATTCGGACGAGCGTGCAGACGCTCTTACCTACCTCAATGACAGAAAAAACCGTCAACTGGAGCTTCTTTACAATTCAATGGATGATGTCGGCAGTCGTTTTGATGACGTTGTGGACGAGTACGGCTATTATTCCGATTCATGCAAATCGTTGAAAAGCGCTTTCAGTTCGCTTAAAAGCGATGCTAAAAAACTTATTGATGCTACGATGGAGCTGATTTCCGGTTCTTCAAGCAGTTATTCTTCGCTTTACGACAGCTACGAGAGCAGACTCTCAAGCCTTTTGTCCGAATACGAGGACTGCTTGGAGCTGACTCAAAAGGGGTTTGAAAATTGCATCGACGACATCGGCGGGCTTTCCGACAGCGACCGGCTCAAAATCGACGTTGCCTGTGTTTACAAGGAAGCGGGCGACCTTCTTGTGACCTTGCCTTATGCTTCTATCCAGCTTACTCAGTCGGCGCTTATGCAGGTTTTTGCAGGTGAAAAGGCTACGGGGCTTTCGTTCCTCAACAAGAGGGCTGACCGTCAGCTTCAATCGGCTTACAACCTCATG
Source organism: Clostridia bacterium (assembly GCA_017531625.1). GTDB lineage: Bacteria > Bacillota > Clostridia > Oscillospirales > CAG-382 > SIG636. The sequence goes on from JAFXKQ010000008.1 coordinate 3,952, forward strand.
GATAAAACTGTTGAAGATTTCATCAGCATCGAAAAGGAGTTTGAGCTGTCCTCGGGTTCGTCTTACGCAAGCAAAAGAAAAGAACTCGAAAAATCTTTCTCTTCTCTTCGCTCCGCTTCTACCGAGCTTGTAAGGCGCACCCGTGCTCTTATTAACGGCGTTGACAGCGGGTACGACAGCTATTACACCGCGTACTGCGAACAGCTTTCCGTGCTCTCGCAAAAGTATGACAGCTATTCCGACACATTCCAAAACGAGTTCGATGCGCTTATAAGCAGTCTTTTGGGCAGCGATTTCGATTTGGTAGGTTAGTTTTATGGGAAATTTTCAAAATGGCAATGAGAAGAGGCTCTTTACCGCCGTTAAAAACGAGACGGAGTTGATGCTTCTTGAGCATTTTAAGTCTCTTACGTGGTTTTGTCTGGCTCTTGTCCCGTGCTTTATCGTTTCTTCTTTGATTACCGCTTTGAGGGGCGCTGTGCTTCCGCAATTCTTCGGCGGGGTTGCTTTTACGAGGTATTTTCTGCTGTTGGCGGCGGGATTCGTTTTTGGTTACGTCTACGAGTTTTTAATGCTGGTTTGGCTCAGAAAAATGGCGTTCCCCGCTGATGAGAACAACGGAAAAACGGGCGGTGTTCGCCTTGCTTTGAGGGCGCTTTTGGTTTGGTTCTTGGCGTTTCTCGTTTCCTTGCCCTCAAACATTACGGATCTTATACAGGCGGTTCTTCCTCTGCACCTTAGCAGTATCTTGATTGTGGTTACCTCGGTTGGCGGACTGTTCCTTTTTTACAGATTCGCCACTCTTAAAGCTTTCATCGTGCTCGGATGCACTACCCTTGACGCTTTTAAGCTTTCCTTTAAATCAAGCGCCGTAAAGGGTTATTTTAAGTTCCTTTTCAATTTGTTGATCAGGCCTCTTGGAGCATTCGTTTTATGCAGCGTTGTCGGTGCTATGATTCTGGCACTGTTCGCAAACGCTATTAATGTGTCTGACAGTCAGTTGGTTTTTTTCGTGAGTGCTTTTTCTATGGTTGTGGTGCTTGCGATGTTCAGGTACTATCCCAGAGTTCAGCTCTCCCTTATGAACTACGCAAAACAGTTTATGGAGTACAAAGATTAAGTGCTTTAAATTTTAACGAAAGCAGAAGGTTCAACTTATGCCTGCCGAATTCAAAGAGCTTACTGAAAAGCAAAAGCTGAAAAAACAGAAGAAAGCTGAAAAAAAAGCCCTGAAGGCTAAAAAACTTGCAGAAAAACGCGCTGCAAAACTTAAAAATTACCATTGGCGTCCCGGTGACAGACGTGACGGCAGAAAGGTCAGGAGCCTCACGCCCCTTAATTACGTTTCGCCTTACATTATGCCCGACCGTATGGGAGCCTCCAATTTCATCCGTGACAGCGTCGAAACCTCCAAGATGGACGAGTACATCTACGAAAAGCGTAAAGAGGGATACAAGGGATTCGGTGCGCTCCATGTTTTTATCGCTGCCTACGTTCGGATGGCTTCCCAACGTCCCGGTGTTAACCGTTTTATCAACCGTCAGAAGATTTATGCCAGACACGGAATGGAAATCATGTTGGTTGTAAAAAAGGAGTTGAAGCTTAACTCCCAGGAAACCGTTGTTAAAATTGAGCCTAAGCCTGATGCTACCGCTGTTGACATTTACAAAATGTTGACCGCCGTGGTTGAGAAAAACCGCAGTACCGAAGAAAGCAGTTTCGATAGCCTCGCTAAAATTTTGAATTACATTCCTGGCCTTTTTCTTAAATTTGTGGTTTGGTTCCTCAGAGTCTTGGATTACTTTGATTTGATTCCCAGGTTCCTCACTAAACTGAGCCCGTTCCACGGTTCTATGTTTATTACCTCCATGGCATCCCTCGGCATTCCGCCGATTTATCATCATCTTTACGATTTCGGTAACGTGCCCTTGTTCCTCTCTTACGGTGCCAAGAGGGCGCAGAACGAGCTTGACAAGGACGGTAACGTTGTAAAGAAAACGTACATTGATTTTACTTATGTGTGTGATGAACGCATTTGCGACGGCCATTACTATGCCTCGGCACTTAAAATCATGCGTGAATGTTTGAGAAACCCTTACCTTTTGGATTCGCCGCCCGAGCAGGTTGTGGAAGACATTTGGTAAACTTGGGGGTTCCTCTGAGTGCGTTTTCTCTGTTCTAAACAGAAAACTGTAAATACGTGAAATCGTCGAGTAGACAAAAAAGAAAATAAGAGCGATTATCAAGGGGCTGTAGAAACCGAGTTTTTACAGCTCCTTGCTGTTTTTTATTGTTCATTTTATGTTTTTTTGCTCACAATATGTCGAAAAAGGAAGAAAGAAAATGGCAAAAAATTCCATATATAGTATTGCAATCTTTGTATAAATATGGTAAAATATGGTAAAATCAGATTCACGGTCAAGACGGTGTGTTACCGATTTGAGAAAGGGGAAA